>NZ_JAMYQC010000004.1:0-275467 GCF_040320645.1 Mesorhizobium sp. M0633 | reverse complement strand
CCCCCCCCCCCCCCCCCCCCCCCCCCCCCCCCCCCCCCCCCCCCCCCCCCCCCCCCCCCCCCCCCCCCCAAGACCCCCCCGGGCCAAAAGACGGGCGCGGCGACCGACGGTCGCCCGCTCGTCTTCTGTATACGTCCCGAGGACGTCAATCTCGAGACCGGCGCGCCGGTCGAGGCGCGGGTCCATGACGTCGAGAACCATGGCGTCGAGAAGATCCTGACGCTGCGGGTCGGCGACGCCATGCTGCGCGCCACCGTGCCTGCCAGGACCGACGTCCAGATAGAGCAGCCGGTGCGCTTTGCCTGGAACCCGGACAAGGTGGTGCTGTTCGACAAGGGCAGCGGAATAAGCCTGCGTCACGCCGGCTAAGTACAAGCGTCTTTACTGCGCTAGAGCGGGATGCGTTCAAAGTGAACCGTGCATCCCGCTCTATCCATGTGTTTTAGCCGCATTTGTGCGACGCCACGTGATTCCACTTGGCTGCGAAATGCTCGAGTCTTCCCGTCATCCCCCGTACGGGGGATGCGGATGCTCCGATTTGTCGAATAGGCTGATCCTTTGGTCCCAAACGGGCTTTGCAAGCCCAATTTGGAGGCCCAAAATGGAGGGTTGGCTATGGGAAATCTGTTCCGCAGTTTTGCGACGATCCTGCTCGTCGCCGGTATGGGATTGTCGGCGGCGCATCTGGGCGAGGCGCAGGCAGCCAAGAAAGTTGTCGCCGGCGCGAAGGTCGACGCCAAGAAGATCAAGGACCTCAACGGCACGGTCAATCTGTCCACCAGCGACTGCAAGCTGTTGTTGAGCGGCACCGTCGTGGAAGTCTCGGATGGCAGGTGCGGGGCCTCCGGCAAATATTGCAAGAGCAGCGCCGGCTCGGCCTGCATTACCGAGCAATAAGCCGGCCAACGTTTAGCCGGCCTGGCGGATCTCCGCCTGTTCCTCGGCCCGGAAATGGCTGGGCGGCGATCCGATGACCCGTTTGAAGGCGCGGCTGAAGGAGGCGTCGGATTCGTAGCCGAGACGAGCCGCGACGACGGAAATCTTGAGCCGGTCGCGGACCAGCCATTGCCTCGCCTGGTGCATCCGCACCTGCGTGACGTACTTTGCCGGTGTTTCGCCGACAATGGTTGCGAAGCGCTCGGCGAAACCTGATCGCGAGGCACCCATCATCTTCGCCAGAGCCTCCACCGTCCAGTCGCGGTTCGGTTCCAGATGGATCGCGGCCAGCACCCGGCCGATCTCGCGGTCCCTGACCGCCGCAATCCAACCGGAAGAGTCGCCGCAGCCGCGCTCGACCCATGAGCGGATGACGGTCGCGGCGAGCACATCGGCCAGCCGCGCCAAGATGCCGCCGGAGCCGACGCGCTCCATCGTCACCTCGCGGGCCATCGCTTCCAGCAAATGCGGGATACCTGGCTCATAGGCCTCCAACTCATGTGCGCGCATCACGTCCGGCATCATGCCGAGCAAGGGGTGCAAGCCATCGAGATTGAAATACATGCTGCCGAAAAACAGCAAGGTCCCCGGACGGCAGCCGGGCATGCCGTCATTCGACATGCAATAGACACCCTTGCAGATTTCCTCGACCTCATAGCCGTGGATCGGCGCCGCCTCGATACCCGGCTCGCTCGCCAGCGTGTGGGCTGAGCCGCGCGGCAACAATACCGCGTCGCCCGCCTTGAGCTCGACCCATTCGCCGGACGGCTGCAGCAACCAGCAGCCTTTGCGGCCGATGAAATGAAACCGTGCCGCCGCCTGAGCCGGAAAATGGATGCCCCAGGGTTCCTTCATCTCGCAACGGCCGTAATCGACGCCTTCGAGACGCAATCCGCGCAATATGTCTGTCAGCGGATCGCCGGTGATTGGAATTTTGGACGAACGGTCAAACATAATGGTGTTTCTAGCATGGAAACTCCAGCTAGTCACTCCCTATGTTGCTTGCATTGCAGCCAAATGCTGCGCTGCAACAGACCGGAGATCCCTCATGACCGAACCCGCGACAGGCGTCATGGACGCCGTTCTCGACCCATCGGAAACCGGCGAACGATCCGAGCCCGCATGGGGGGCGGTGGTCTCCCTGGCGCTCGGAGTCTTTGGCCTAGTGACCGCGGAATTTCTGCCTGCCAGCCTGCTGACGCCGCTTGCGCAGGATCTCGGCATCACCGAAGGCGCCGCCGGGCAGGCGGTAACGGCCACCGCCGTCATTGGTGCGATTGCGGCGCCGACCATGGCTATTGTCACCAAGCGGCTGGACCGCAGGCTGGTCATGTGGGCGCTGACGGTGCTGCTTGTGCTGTCAAACCTGGTGGCCGCGTTTGCGTCCTCGCTTCCCGTTCTTCTGATTGCCCGCATCATGCTCGGGATCAGTCTTGGCGGCTTCTGGTCGATGTCGGCAGCCATGGCGATGCGGCTCGTTCCGATGCGGCTGATGCCGCGCGCCATGTCGATCATTCTCACCGGCGTTTCGGTGGCGACGGTCTGCGCGGCTCCGGTCGGCGCCTATGTCGGCGACATCTGGGGCTGGCGGACGGCGTTCATGATCGCCGCCGTGGTCGGTGCGCTGGCGCTGCTGGTGCAGGTGGCTACCATTCCGAAGCTGCCGCCTGCAGGTACGGCAGGTTTTCGCACGCTGCTGGAGGTGATGAAGCGGCCGATGATCAGGGTGGCACTGCTGGTGGTGCTGCTGGTCGCCTCGGGACATTTTGCCGGCTTCACCTATGTCCGCCCGTTTCTCGAGAAGGTGCCCGCGCTGGACATCGAGACGATCTCGCTTGTGCTGCTCGCCTACGGCATTGGTGGCTTCTTCGGCAATTTTGCCGGCGGCTTCATTGCCGAACGCAGCCTCAAGGCAGCCGTCAGCCTGGCGCCCCTGCTGATCGCGTTTTCGGCGCTCCTGCTGCTGGTGGTCGGAGTTTCACCCGTCGTGGCTGCAATAGCAGTGGCCAGCTGGGGCTTTGCCTTCGGCGCCGTCCCAGTCGGGCTGCAGACCTGGCTGGTGCGGGCCGCCCCCGATCAGGCGGAAAGCGCCGGTGGGCTCATGGTTATGACGTTCCAGGTCGCCATCGCGTTGGGCGCCGTCTTCGGCGGCCTGCTGGTCGACAATACCGGCGTTGCCAGCGCCTTCGCCTATTGCGCGGCGGCGACGTTGCTTGCGGCACTGGCGGCGTTCTTCCTTGGCCCCAAGCCGATCGACGACCCCAAGGCCTAAACGGAACGGCCGTCGAAGTCGAAGACCGGCACGGCTGCGACGTCCAACGCCTCGATGCAATTGATATTGATATAGGCACTTCGCCCGCTCCCTTCGCCGACATCCTCGGCGAAGGGGTGAATGCCGCAGCTGCGGCAGAAGCGGTGGGCGATGACATGGTTGCCGAAGCTGTAGCGACCGAGATCATCGCCCCAGGCAAGCACCCGCATGCTCTCATGCGGAACTGCCCATAGCAGTGCACCCTTGCGCGAGCAGATCGAGCAATTGCACCGAACGGCTCCGGTCAGCTCGCCTTCGACCTCGAACGCGACCTTGCCGCAGTGGCAGCTGCCTTGGTAGAGCATCGGGCCTTCCTCCTTCGGGTCGACAGGTGCAAATCCGACCGTGCCGGGCTATGTCTCCTGCGGCCAGTTTCTGGCTGCTACCTTAAGACGTTGCAAACGCGCGGAGTCCGACACCGAAAAATGCAATCAGCCCGCGATCACCTCGAAGCAATTCTTTCGCCTCTTGCCGCTTGCGTCGACGATGAGAGGGTTTTCGTAAAGCTCTACCCGGAAGCCGCACGGGCGGCGGCGGACGCTACCGATGCGCGGCGAAAAGCCGGCGTCACGCTCGGGCCGCTCGATGGGGCGATCGTCTCGATCAAGGATCTGTTCGATGTCGCCGGCGAGCCGACCACGGCCGGCTCTCTGCTGCTCGCCAACGCAGCGCCGGCGCTGCGGGATGCCATTGTCGTGCAACAGTTGCGCCAGGCCGGTGCAATCATCCTCGGCAAGACCAACATGACCGAGTTCGCCTTTACTGCAATCGGCGTCAATCCACATTATGGCACGCCCGGCAATGCTAGCGATGCCAGCCGTATTCCGGGCGGCTCCTCCTCAGGCGCCGGCGTTTCGGTGGGCGAAGGCACCAGCGAAATCTCCATCGGTTCCGATACCGGTGGTTCGGTGCGCATTCCGGCATCGCTGAATGGCGTCGTCGGTTTCAAGCCGACTGCGCGGCGCGTGCCGCTTGCGGGTGCGTTTCCGCTGTCAGCCACGCTGGACTCGATCGGTCCGCTGGCCCGCACCGTCGCCGAATGTGCGGCGGCCGATGCAGTGATGTCGGGCGAAAACCTGGCGGCACTGTTGCCGCTGCCGCTGGACGGCCTGCGCATCGGTATTGCGCGCGGCGTGCTGTTCGATGATACGCAGGAAGAGGTCGCGACGACGTTCGACCGGTGTCTGCGCAAGATAGAGCTTAGCGGCGCACGGCTTGTGGAGCTGTCGATCGACGACCTGCTTGCCGATCTGCGCGTGGCAACCCAACGCGCGTCGATCGCGGCGATGGAAGGGGCGGAGATCCATGCCGACTGGCTGGCGACGGGAGCGACGAGGCCGGTCGACCCGCGGGTAAGCGGGCCATTGTCGCGCGCCGCCGCCATTCCGGCCACGGTCTATATCAGGGCAATGCGCCGCCGCACGGCGCTGGCCGCCGCGATGGATGACCGGCTGGCGTCGGTCGACGTGCTGGCCCTGCCGACCACACCGGTGACGGCGCCGACGATCGTGTCGATGACCAGCGACGAGGCTCTGTGCAACAGGACGGAAGGCCTTCTGCTGCGCAACACGCAGGTCGCCAACCAGTTCGATCTATCAGCCATCTCGCTGCCGATGCCGGGAATGACGCGTCCGGCCGGGCTGATGCTGGTGGCGCGCAATGGCCATGACCACCACCTGCTGCGCATCGCAGCGGGCGTGGAGGGGCTGCTTGCAAATTGATCGGATAGCGCGTGTCAGCGCGACGAGCAGTGGCCGCGTTCGCTGTCCTTGGCGGCGCGTTCGATGCTGGTGGCGACCAGCCAAGGCAGGGTGTACCGCTTGCCGTTGAAGGTCCGGGTGCGGTTCTCGATCGAGCCGACAACAACGACCTTGCCGGCATAGAGCTTGTCTGAAAGATCGAGCGCCTTGTCTTGCTGCGGCAGGCGATCGATGTCGATTGAAACGCCTTTGATGAGCTTCCCAGCAGCGAGGTCGAGTGCGCTGTTCGATGGACAGGGTGCCGCCACGCAGCGTATGCCGTTGTCGCAGAACACGTAGCTACCCTGTCCGTTGGCGAAGGCTTGCGCCGTCGCCACGCAGAAGCCGGTGGTCAGCAGGAATTTTGTGACGCTTGCCATGCCGGCACCATCGCCGGCGAATTCGGGAAAATTGGGGCGCTTTCAGAAATCGGCAGGGAACCGCCGCCGGTAGTGCTCGACCACTTCGGGGTTGCGCAGATTGACCGGCAATCTGTTGGCCAGCACCAGCAGGGCTTCGCCAGCCGCGCCGACGCCCATCCGCATCATCGACTGCTCGGTAATCCCAGCCATGTGCGGGGTGACGATGACGTTGTCGAAGCCGAAATAAGGATGGTTGGGCGGTAGCGGTTGTGTAGCAAAAACATCGAGCGCAGCGCCGCCGATGCGGCCCTTCTGCAAGGCCTCGATCAGCGCGTTGTCATCGATCACCGGCCCGCGCGAAACATTGATCAGCAGCGCATCCGGCTTCATCCGCTCAATGCGCTCGCGGCTGATCAGCCCCCGTGTTTCGGGCGTCAGCGGGCAGCACAGAACGATGATGTCGCTCTGCTCGATGAGTGCATCGATCGACAGGAAGCCGACCCTGTCCGGCGCCGGCCGCATGCTGCGCGTCGTCGCCACCACATTCAGATCGAACCCATGGGCGGCGATGTGGCCAACCGCCTGACCGATCGCGCCGAGGCCGACAATGCCGATCGTCTTGCCCGCTAGCTCGCTGGCCACCACCGTGTGTTCGCGGCCCGCCAGCCAGCCCTTCGCACGCAAGTCGCGGTCCAACACACGGAAGCGCCTAAGCAGCGCCAGCGCCGCGAACATCACATATTCGGCGACAGATCGCGCGTTCACCCCCGGCACATTCGCCACCAGCACGCCGGCCGCATTGGCCGCTTCCATCGGTACCATGTCCAGCCCGGCGCCGTGGCGGATCGCGGCCCTGAGCTTCTTCGCGCCTTCGAAAAGCGCCGCAGGCAAGGGAGCGCGAACGATGATGACATCGGCGTTCCTCGCCTCGACGGCCAGCGTGGCCGCATCGAGGGCGGAAGCAACGACGAGTTCGCCGGCCCCGGTCAGCATGGAAGCGGCACGAGGGTGCAGTCTGTGTGTTGACAGGATCTTGGGCATTTCAGGCCTTTTCGAGCGCAGGGCTTTCCGGTTCCGCCCCACGCCCCTCGATCAGCCCCTTCCAGTAGCTTTCCGCGCCTTGCAGGTGGGCGCTCATCAGCGCCTGGGCGAGATTGCCATCGCGGCGCAGCAGCGCCTCGTAGATCTGGATATGCTCGGCATGGGAGCGCACGCTGCGTTCGGGATCGTTGAAATAGATCGGCAGGCGCAGTTCACCCATCATGTAGTAGACGCTGCAGATATTGTGGAAGACGCTGTTCTTGGTCGCCCGCACGATCTCGAGGTGGAACTCGCGGTCTTCCCGGGCAAGCCCTTCACCGGCGGCGATGCGATCCTCGGAGGCCTTCAGGATCTCGCGCAGCCGCTCGAAATTCTCCTCGGTGGCGCGTGAACAGGCAAGTTCGGCGGCCTTGATCTCGTGGATCTTGCGCAACTCGACCGTCTCGTAGATCTGGACGGGATCGAGCGGCAGGCCGGCGCGGGCGAACAGCGCCATCGCCTCGACGCTCGCCTGCTTCGTATCGATGTAGATCCCGGATTTCGCCCGTCGCTCGACGATGCGCATGGCCTCGAGAATGGCCAGCGCCTCGCGGATCTGGCCGCGGCTGACGCTGAAATGCTCTGCCAGTTCGCGCTCCGACGGCGTGCGGCCCGTCTCCTTGTCCGAATGGGAGAACAGATAGGCGGCGAGTTCCGCGAGAAGGTTCTTTTCTTTCATGTCAGCCGTGTTGCGCGTGCGCCTCCAGGAACCGCTCCGAAATGGTGAATCCCAGCCCGGGTCTATCAGGGATCGCTACCATACCGTCCTTTGCTTCGACAGTCTCTTCGATCAGATCGTGGATCATCGGGTTGGCGCCGAGCGAATATTCGACGGTGAAGCTCGCCGGCGAAGCGGCGCAGACATGCAGGCCGGCAAAGAAGCAGGGCGCGCCGGCCCAAAGATGCGGCGCAAAGCGCAGATTGAAGGCGCTGGCGATGGTGCCGATCTTCATCGCCTCGCTGATGCCACCGCAAAAGGCCGGATCCGGCTGGAAGATATCGGCGGATTTGAGCACGGCGAGGTCGCGGAAGGCATAGCGTGTCGCCTCGCTTTCGCCGGTGGCGATCGGGATCGAACCGCAGGCGCGCACCTCGGCCATGCCGGGCTTGTCGTCGGCGATCACCGGCTCCTCGAACCAGGCGAGATCGAGGTCGCCGGCGAGATGGATAAAGCGCTTGGCTTCGGCCACCGTGTAGGTGCCGTGCGCGTCGACCATCAGGTCGATATCGGGACCGAGCGCGCGTCTGGCGGCACGGACGCGAGCGGCCGAGATATGTGGGGCGCCGTCCATGGCGCCGACGCGCATCTTCAGCGCCTTGAAACCGCCCTTGGCGATGTAGGACTGCAGCTGGTCGCCGATGGCTTCCGCAGTGGCCCAGCCGCCGGAAGCATAGGCCGGCATGCGGTCCAGCTTGCGGCCGCCGAGCAGTCGCCAGACCGGAACGCCGAGTGATTTGCCGAGAATGTCCCACAATGCGATGTCGACGGCGCTGATAGCCGCGATGCTCATGCCGCGTCGCGCCAATTGCGGCATGGCGTGGCCGGCGCGAGCGGCGCTGTCGTGGCGCGTGCCATTATAGAGCATCTCCCAGATGACGCCGATGTCAGCCGGGTCGCGGCCGACCAGCTGCGGGCCGACTTCGTAGTTCAGCAAATGGACAAGGGCGCCGTAACTGCCGGCGCTGCCGGCGGCATTCTTGCCTTCGCCCCAGCCGACCAGCCCGTCGTCGGTTTCGATGCGCAGGATGGCGGCGTCGAACGTCGCCACCTGACCGAAGTCGCTGCGGTGCTGCTTCGCGGCTTCGATCGGTATGCGGACCCACCAGGCTTGGACCGTCTTGATGCGCATGTTCATCCTCGGCCCGGCCGCGGTGAGGCGGAAGGGCTTTTCCAAACGGCTCGGCTACTTGATCAGCGGCAGCAGCGTTTCCGCGTTGATGCGCATCTGGTCGGTGTAGAATTTCTCCGTGAGCACGCTGGAGCCGTGGTCCTGAATGAATTTCAGCTGCTCCGGCGAGATGTCGACGGGGTTGCGTTCGACCATGTCGGGATAGGGGGCAGCCGGCGTGCGGTCGACGGGGGCGACGAATTCATTGGTCAGCGCGCCGTCATAGCCGATCTCCTTCAGCGTGCCGACGATCTTCGGCCAGTCGATCTGCCCGAGGCCGGCGGCGAAGCGGTTGTTGTCGGCGACATGGAAATCGTACAGGCGCTTGCCGACCTGCCGGATGGCGTCATAGACGTTAAATTCTTCCATGTGGATGTGGTAGGCGTCGAGGCAGACGCCGCATTCGGGACTGACCGCATCGGCCAGCGCCAGTGCCTGGGCGCCGCGGTTGAACAGATAGGTCTCGAAGCGGTTGAGCGGCTCGACCGCGATCTTGACGCCGACCTTCTTGGCGTGGGTGAAGCATTCCCGGGTGGCGTCGACCACCCATTTCCACTCCTCTTCCTCGGTGCCGTCCGGCACCACCTTGCCGACGGTGGCCGGAACCAGCGTGATGATCTCGCCATCAAGTTCGCTGACCATGGTCAGCACGTCCTTGACATACTGCACCGAGCGCTCGCGCTGGCCCTGGTCCTTGGCGGCGAGATTGCGCTCGCCCAGCATCAGCGTCACCGCTCCCCAGCAGCGAATGCCGTACTCGTTCAACAGTGCGCGCGTCTCCTTGGGCTTGTACTGTTCGGGTTCGCCGGAGATCTCGATCGACTCGTAGCCGAATTTCTTGATGCGCTTGAGCGTCGTTTCCAGCGGCTCCGCCCGCATCCAATTGTGCGTCGAAAGATGCATGGTCTATCCTTCCCAGAATCGCCTGTACCAGTTCGCCTGCGGCGCACTCTGCCGAAGCGTGCCGCATGATTCCTCCCCAAGGCGTCCCAGCATTTTTTGCAAACTGGTTCGACCAATTGGGCTTGAAGGGAGGTCTACAGTAATTTCATCTGGACGGCAAGAACTGCTGCCATCAAGCGTTGGCTCCTGTCTATGCTATTGATTATACTTAAACATGTGGCTTAACTCGGCATGGTTGCAGGACCGCGGCAGCGCGTCAAATGGCTTGACCAGATTTCGGCATTTGGTAATACCAGAATAGCGGCGCTGAGCGCGCTGTGCAAAGAGACCAAAGACGCTGGCCCTGTTTTCAATCGGCGCTATGCTTGGTCGTGAAACATAGGGAGATGCCGATGCCGACGACGATGAAGGGGCCTGGTCTGTTCCTGGCGCAGTTTGCGGGCGACGCCGCGCCGTTCAATTCGCTGGCCTCGATCACCAAATGGGCGGCTGGTCTGGGCTACAAGGGCGTGCAGATCCCGACATGGGACGCCCGATTGTTCGATCTCGAGAAGGCAGCCTCCTCCAAGGCCTATTGCGACGAGGTGAAGGGCATCTGCGCCGATGCCGGCGTCGAGATCACCGAACTGTCGACGCATCTGCAGGGGCAACTGGTGGCGGTGCATCCCGCCTATGACGCGCAGTTCGACGGCTTCGCGCCGGCTGCGGTGCACAACAATCCAAAAGCCAGGCAGCAATGGGCGGTCGAACAGATGAAGTTCGCCGCCAAGGCGTCGAAGAATCTCGGGCTCAAGGCGTCGGTGTCGTTTTGCGGCGCGTTGGCCTTCCCATACCTCTACCCATGGCCGCAGCGGCCGGCGGGACTGATCGAGGAAGCATTTGCCGAGCTGGGCAAGCGCTGGAAGCCAATCCTCGACGTCTATGACGAGAACGGCGTCGATATCGGCTACGAAATCCATCCGGGCGAGGACGTGTTCGACGGCGCGACATTCGAGATGTTCCTCGATGCGGTCGGCGGCCACAAGCGCTGCAACATCAACTACGACCCGTCGCACTTCCTGCTGCAGCAGCTCGATTATCTCGAATTCATCGACATCTACCACGAGCGGATCAAGGCGTTCCACGTCAAGGACGCTGAATTCAATCCGACCGGGCGGCAAGGCGTCTATTCCGGCTACCAGAGCTGGACCAACCGCGCCGGGCGTTTCCGCTCGCTCGGCGACGGGCAGGTGGATTTCGGCGGCATCTTCTCCAAGCTCACCCAATACAATTACGATTCATGGGCGGTGCTGGAATGGGAATGCTGCCTCAAGCACCCGGAGGATGGTGCTGCCGAAGGCGCCCCCTTCATCCAGCACCACATCATCAGGGTGACGGAAAAAGCATTCGACGATTTCGCCGGCGGCACGACCGATAAAAAGGTGCTGCGCGGCATGATGGGGATCTAGCACAGATATCCCTCCCGAGGGGAGGGTGGCCCGGAGGGCCGGGTGGGGTCGGTCCATGCCGAGCTTCATGCCCGGCGACCCCACCCGCGCTACGCGTCGACCCTCCCCCTCAAGGGGGGAGGGGTATCTCAGATAACGAGGGAGAAAATCATGGTTGGCGCATCGAAGACGGAAACGGGAGGCGGTCCGATCCGCTACGGCATGGTTGGCGGCGGACAAGGCGCCTTTATCGGCGCGGTGCACCGCATCGCGGCGCGCATTGATAACGAGTTCGTGCTGGTTGCCGGCGCCTTGTCGTCGAATCCGGAGCGCGCCAAGGCCTCGGCGGCCGAGCTTGGGCTCGATCCGGCACGCAGCTACGGCTCCTATGCCGAGATGGCCCAGGCCGAGGCCAAGCGGCCGGACGGCATCGAGGTGGTGGCCATCGTCACGCCGAACAATGTGCACGTGCCGGCCGCCAAGGCTTTTCTAGAGGCCGGCATCCACGTCATCTGCGACAAGCCGCTGGCGACGACGCTGGCCGAGGCAAAGAAGCTGGCCGCGCTGGTCGAAAAGACCGGCAAGGTGTTTGTGCTGACGCATAACTACACCGCCTATCCGATGGTGCGGCAGGCACGCGAGATGGTGGCCAAAGGACAGCTCGGCGATATCCGCATCGTGCAGTCGGAATATCCGCAGGACTGGCTGACCGAAGATCTGGCCGCCACCGGCCAGAAGCAGGCTGCGTGGCGCTCAGACCCCAAGCAGGCCGGTGCCGGCGGTGCGCTGGGCGATATCGGCACGCACGCCTACAACCTCGCCCGTTTCGTCTCCGGGCTGGAGCTCGATTCGTTGTCGGCCGATCTCGATGCCTTCGTACCGGGGCGGCTGCTCGACGACAACATCAATGTGCTGCTGCGCTTCAAGCCGGTCGGCGGGTCGCACTCCGCCAAGGGCATGATCTGGGCAAGCCAGGTGGCGCCCGGCCACGAGAACGGCCTGAAATTGCGCATCTACGGCTCGAAGGGCGGGCTCGAATGGGTGCAGGCCGATCCGAACTATCTCTGGTACACGCCGTTCGGCCAGCCGAAGCAGTTGATCACCCGAAACGGCGCGGGAGCGTTGCCCGTCGCCGGGCGCGTCAGCCGCGTTCCGCCAGGCCATCCGGAAGGCTATCTCGAAGGTTTCGCCAACATCTACCAGGAAGCCGCGCGGGCCATTCGTGCGGCGCGCCGGAAGGGCGGCAAGCCGGCTAAGGATGTCGTTTTCCCAACTGTGCAAGACGGCGTCGAAGGCATGGCCTTCATCGAGGCCTGCGTGAAATCGGCGAAGAAGAATGGAGCGTGGACGAAGCTCTGAAGGGGTGGTGATATTCAGGTGAGACCGGCCTGCAAATGGCAGTTTCCTGCGCTTCCGGTGCTCATGTACCAAAAGTACGCTCCGCTCCGGTTCTCGGAACCCACCATTTTCGGCTCGGCCTGACCTGAATCTCACCACCCCTCCGGCGATCGAGCGAATGAAGGGGAGGGGCGTCGATGAAAATCGGCATGTGCATGTTGTTGTGGACGACCAGTGTCACGAAAAAACACGAGCCGTTGTTGAGGGATATCAAGGCGACCGGCTTCGACGGCGTCGAGATACCGATCTTCTCCGGCACGCCGGACGACTACAAGAAGCTCGGTGAGCTGCTCGACCGCATCGGGCTGCAACGTACCGCCGTCTCGGCGATGGGCGATCCGGCGATGAACCTGATCTCGGCCGACGCCTCGACGCGCAAGGCCGGTATCGACTACATGAAATCGGCGATCGACTGCGCTCAGGCGCTTGGCGCGAACACGTTGAGCGGCCCGCTGCATTCCACACTCGGGGCCTTCTCCGGCAGCGGGCCGACGGCGGCCGAGAAAAAACGTTCGATCGCTTCGCAGCGCGCCATCGGTGACCATGCCGGCAACAAGGGTGTCACCATCGGGCTGGAGGCGCTCAACCGCTTCGAATGCTATCTGCTCAACACGATGGACGATTTGTCGGCGCATATCGACGCGATCGACCGGCCGCACATCAAGGCGATGTACGACACCTTCCACGCCAACATCGAAGAGGCCGACCCGATCGACGCCTATACGCGCAACCGCAAGAACGTCGTCCATATCCATATTTCGGAGAACGATCGCGGCGTGCCGGGCCGTGGCCATATTCCCTGGAAGGAGACGTTCTCCGCCATCCGCAAGAGCGGCTACGACGATTGGCTGACGATCGAGGCGTTCGGGCGTTCGCTGAAGGATTTGGCCGCGGCCACCAAGGTGTGGCGCGACTTTTCCGAGAGCCCGGAAGCTGTTTACCGCGACGGCTGCAAGCACATCAGGAATGGATGGAGGAAGGCGCCCTAACCGCACGCCTGCGCAACGCCCCCGTCAGCCCTGGCCGGCCTGGATCCGGTTGTAGTCGTGGATCGTCCTGCTCAAGCGGCGGCGCAGGAAATTGGAAATGTTGTCGAAGATGAAAACGACGAGCAGGACCAAGAGCACCATGTAGAAGACATTGGCCCAGTTGGAATTGGTGCGCATCGCCTCCCAGAGCTTCAGGCCGATGCCACCGGCACCGACGGCGCCGATGATCGTCGCGCCCCTGGTGTTGGATTCCCACTGATAGAGTGTCTGGCTGATGAAGACCGGGATCACTTCCGGCAGCACGCCATAGCGCTGCACCAGCAAGCCGTTGGCGCCGGTCGACTGGATGCCCTCGCGTGGCTTGTCGTCGATGTTCTCGAGGCCTTCCGAATAGACTTTGCCGAGCGTGCCGATCTCGGTGAAGAAAATCGCGGCGCTGCCGGCAAGCGGGCCCGGGCCGAAGGCGCGGGTGAAGAACAGCGCCCAGATCAGCATGTCGACCGAACGCATGAAATCGAAGAACCGCTTTAGCACCTGGCTAAGCAGGCCGCTCGGGGTGATGTTGCGGGCGGCGAAGAAGGCGAGCGGGAAGGCAACGATGCCGCCGAGCAAGGTGCCGAGAAACGCCATGACGATGGTCTGGAACAGCTTCGTCCAGACGTCGCCATGCTGCCATTGGGCGTTGTTCCAGATATTGTCGGCGGCCAGCGCAATGTTTGATGTGCCCGGCTTGAGCTGGGGTCCGGACATCAGCAACGAGACCACCTCGCCGGGTGACTTGCCGAAGAAGGGCGAGCGTGTGTCGAAGACGAAATTCGCCCAGCCGAGGAAGCGCTTGCGGACCTTGACGCGATCGACGGTTATGCGGACCTCGCCGGCAAAGCCCATCCTGGCGATGATTTCGTCGTCATGCGCGGTGATCCAGTCCGGCACCGGGCCGGATACTACCGGCTTGCCGCTGGCCAAGGACACCGGCACCGCCTGGCCATTGGCGACAAGCGTCGCCTCGGTCTTGTCGAAGGTGACCGATTTGGCCCGGCCGTCGATCAGGATGGTGTAGGAGCCGTTGGCGTTTGTGATGACCCAATCGGGATGCGGGTCTTCGCCGAGCGCCGAAAAACGCGGGTATCTGGGTGTGATCTGAGGCTGGTCGAGACGGAATTCCGGCTGCAGATCGTAGCTGATCCATTGCGTCAGGAAGAGCGGCAGGCGCTCCCAGTGCGATTCCCTCAGCACTTGCGGCAGGCTGAAGAACCACAAGGCATAGACGAGGTAGAGCAGGATGCCGGTGAACAGGACCAGCGGGCCGAAGCGTTTGTACAAGGGCCGCCGGAACACTTGGGGAAAGCGCTCCTCGATCGACCGCATCTCATCGGCGGTCATTGCGGCCATGGGCAGTCTTCTTGTTGATTTGCCATGATCTTTTCCAAAAACCGGAATCCACTTTTTGGGATCATGGTCAGGCACCCATCATGAATGCCTGCTCGCCGACGAGCTTGCGGCGTAGCCAGGCGGAAAACTGGTCGACGAGGAAGACCGTCGTGAACAGCAGCAGCACCAATGCCAGCGTCTTGGCGCCGAAGCCGCGCGAGATGGAGAGCTTCAGTTCCTCGCCGATGCCGCCACCGCCGACCGCGCCGATAATGGTCGAGATACGCACATTGATCTCGATCCTGAGCAGCGTGTAGGACATGAAATTGGGCAGCACTTGCGGCAGGCCGGCAAAGCGCACGCGCTCGAACCAGTTGGCGCCGACCGCGCGCAGGCCTTCTTCGGCGCGCATGTCGATGTTTTCGTTGATCTCGTAGAAGAGCTTGCCGAGGGCGCCGATGGAATGCAGGCCGATGGCGATGATGGCTGCGACCGGGCCGGTCGAGAGGATGGCTGCGAACAGGCCGGCAATGACGATCTCGGGGAAGGCGCGAAGCAGTTCCATGAAGCGCTTGACAACGAGCCTGAGCACCGGACTGGGCGTCAAGTTGCGCGCGGCGATGAAGGAAAAGGGCACCGCAAAGACAAAGCCGATGAAAGTGGAAACCAGCGCCACGTTAAGCGTGGTGAGCATCAGCTCGAAATATTCGGGTAGATAAAAGCCGCCCCAGAGATAGACGCGGCCAAGCGGGAAGTTGAACTCTGGGCTGCCCTTGTCGTGCGGCGATGCGATGTCGAACAGCGCCCGCCAGACGTCGTTCCAGTCCTTGGGAACAAGCCAACTAAGGAAATCCAGTATGTGCGGCAGCCGATCGAAGAAATGTCCGGCATTGGCCTCGTCGGCGAACCACATGGCTGTGCACATGGCGACAAGCAGTGAGCCGATGCCGAGCGCCGTGTAGAACCGGCGCAAGGACGTCTGGCGTCGCCAGGCGTCTGCTGCCTGCCGGACCGCGTCTGAACGAATTGTAGCGGCGAAGGTCATACGGGGTCGCGAGCGGACACGCAAAAAGGGCGGCGCTGGAGGACGCCGCCCTTTCCGCAATTGTCGTCAGCCGCCGATCGCGGCTTTGCGGGCTTCGACGATGACGCTGTAGAAGTCCGGCTTCACCGGAACATAGCCGGTGAAATCGCCGCCTTCGATGGCCTCGAAGCAAGGCTTGTCCTTGGCCGGCAGGCTGGTGAAGAAGTTGGCGAGCTTGGCGCTCATACCGCCGCCGAGCGCGGTGCGCACGACCAGCGGGCCGTTCGGGATCAAGCCGGAGCGCCAGACTTCGACGAAATCGTTGGGGTCCACGGCGCCCTTGGCGACTTCCTTGTGGAAGGTGCCGGAGGTGTAGCCGTTCTTGAAGTCGCCGATGCCCGAGGAATCGTCAACCGCAACATCGACCTTGCCGTCGCGAACCGCGAGAAGGTTGTTCTCGTGGCCGCCATTGAACTGGGTCGAGGCGAAGAAGGTTTCGTTCGAAGCGCCGGTGTCCTTCGGGATCTGGGTCAGCGGGATCAGGTAGCCGGAGGTCGAATCCGGGTCGGCATAGCCGAGCTTCTTGCTCTTGGCCGACTTGATGTCGGTGATGCCGGACGACTTCAGCGCAAGGCCGATCGAATAATAGCCGGTCGCGCCGTCGGTCTGCTGGGTGGTGAGGATCGGGGTCACGGCGTTCGGATCCTTGAGGTAGACGCTGGCATAGCCCGACGCGCCAAGCTCTGCGAAATCGAGCGTGCCGCCGAGCAGGCCCTGGATAACGCCGTCATAGTCGGCGGCCGGGAACAGCGAGACCTTCTCGAAGCCGAATTCGGACTTCAGGTGATCGGCGAGGCACTGAAAGTTGCGCAGCCGGTCCGCTTCGTTTTCACCGCCAAGGATGCCGATGCGGAATTCCTTGATATCCTGGGCGTGAGCGGCGCTTGCCGCGATGGCGAGCAATGAAACGGCGCCAAAAACCATCTTCCTGAACATTATCTCTCTCCTGTTGGTCCCGGCCTCGCGCCGGTAGCGTTCGAATTTTTTGACAGGTGCCTTTGACGCGGGCGGGCGATCAGGCCGTTCTCAATATCCCGGGAATGCGGGCTCGAGCGGTCCGGCGGATGCAGCGATTTTCTGTTTGATGGCGACACTGGTGGAGGTGATGGCCTCGGAGATTTCGCCGCCATTGATGTCGGCGCCGTAGACCATGCGCACGGCCTCGCGGTTGAGGGCTTCGGGCGGGCCGTCGAAGACGACCTTGCCGGCGGCCATGCCGATGATGCGGTTGCAGTAGGTGCGGGCCGTATCCAGCGTATGCAGATTTGTGATGACGGTGATGCCCTCGCGCAAATTGATGTCCTGCAGCGAATCCATCACCACCTTGGCGTTGAGCGGATCGAGCGAGGCAATCGGCTCATCCGCCAGCAACACCTTCGGCTGCTGCATCATGGCGCGCGCAATCGCAACGCGCTGCTGCTGGCCGCCGGAAAGGGTGCCGGCCGGCTGCAGGGCGGTGCGGGCGATGTCGAGGCGCTCGAGGGCTGCAACCGCCTCGGCGCATTCACCGCGGGAGAACATGCCAAATAGGTTGGACAGCGTCGAGCGGTGGTTGAGCCGGCCGAGCAGCACATTGGTCAGCACATCGAGGCGCGGCACGAGATTGAACTGCTGGAAGATCATGGCGCAGTCGCGCTGCCATCGCCGGAGCGGCGAGCCGCGCAACCCGGAGACCTCGACGCCGTTGAACAGGATGGATCCCTGGCTGGGATCGATGAGGCGGTTAATCATGCGCAGCAACGTCGATTTGCCGGCGCCGGAGCGGCCAATGATGCCGACCATCTGGCCTTGCGGAATCGCGATGTGAACATTGCTGACGGCGGTGTTCTTGCCGAACCGGCGGGTGACGCCGCGGATTTCGAGCGTAGCTGACATGGTGCAGGCTCCAGTCCAATCGCAATTGAAGGTCTGTTTACCCTGGCTAGCGCAGCCGCATGAACCTGCGGTGTCGGAACGATGTCAGTTTTGTTACTGCCCACAGCCTGGAGCGGGGCGGGATCAACTCGGCGCGAGAAGCTCGAATGGTGAATGGTGATAAGAACGGCTTCCCTGAGCCTCGAAACCTGTCCGCTGCCCCCATTCACATTCACCATTCACCATTTCACGACCCTCAGCCGCCATATTTCTCCAGAAACGCCTCCGCCGACAATTCCCGAAAATCGTCGAGCGCGGCGCGCAGCCTTGCGTGGTCCCAGTCCCACCAGGCGAGCGCCTGGTAGCGCTCCGCGGTGCGGCGGTCGAAGCGTTCGCGGATCGGCTTGGCCGGTACGCCGGCGACGATGGTGTAGGGCGCGACGTCCTTCGACACCACCGCACCGGCACCGACCGCCGCGCCATCGCCGACGGTGACGCCGGGCAGGATGGTCGAGCCGTGGCCGAGCCAGGTGTCGTGGCCGACGGTGACGCGCTTGGCGCGGCGCTGGGCGAAGAATTCGCTCTCGTGTTCGGCGTCGTCCCAATAATCCGACGCGCGATAGGTGAAATGGTGCAGCGTCGGCCGCCAGGTCGGGTGGTTGGTGGCGTTGATGCGCACATTGGCGGCGATGTTGGCAAATTTGCCGATCGTCGCGCACCAGACGCCGCAGTCCTGCATCATGTAGGAATAGTCGCCCAACATGCTTTCCGAAACCCGGCAGCGGTCGGCGATCTCGGTCCAGCGGCCGAGCGTCGAGTTCTCGACTTCCGCGGTCTCGTGGACGAGCGGCGCTTCCGACAGTTTCCTTGTCATGCGGCGATTTTCCCGGCGGCAAAAGCGGTCACGTCGATGACGCGGTCGGCGACCGCCTCGCGCACGTCGTGGTCGTGGAAGATGCCGAGCAAGGCGACGCCTGCCGCCTTCTTGGCCGCGATCAGCGCAATCACGACATCGCGGTTCCTGGCGTCGAGCGAAGCGGTCGGCTCGTCGAGCAGCAGGATAGGGTGTTCGGTGATGAAGCCGCGCGCAATGTTGACGCGCTGCTGCTCGCCGCCGGAAAAGGTGGCCGGCGGCAACGCCCAGAGTTTTTCCGGCAGATTCAGCTGCGCCAGCGAGGCGCCGGCCTTGCCGCGCGCGGCTTCGCGCTCCTCGCCGCGTTCGACCAGCGGTTCGGCGACGACATCGAGGGCGGAGACGCGCGGCACGGTGCGCAGGAACTGGCTGACATAGCCGATGGTAAGCCGGCGCACGGCAAGCACGGTGCGCGGGTTGGCCGTTGCGAGATCGATCAGCCCGGCCTCGTGCTGGACGATGATCTGGCCTTCGTCGGCGGCATAATTGCCGTAGAGCATCTTCAGGATCGAGCTCTTGCCGGCGCCGGACGGGCCGCCGAGGACGGCGCATTCGCCGGCCCTGATCGAGAACGAGACGCCGGCGACAACCGGCAATTTGATGCCGTCGCGCAGATGCATGGTGAAGCTCTTGGCGACATCGGAGACAACGAGCGGGGTCGGCATGATCACACCTGCAATATCGAAGAAACAAGGAGCTGGGTGTAGGGCGCGCGCGGATCGTCGAGCACGCGGTCGGTGAGGCCGCTTTCGACGACGCGGCCGTCCTTCATCACCATCATGCGCTGCGACAACAGCCGCGCCACCGCGAGGTCGTGGGTGACGACGATGGCAGCCAGGCCGAGATCGGTGACGAGGCCGCGCAACAGGTCGAGCAGGCGCGCCTGCACCGAAACATCGAGGCCGCCGGTCGGCTCGTCCATGAACACCAGCCGCGGCCCGGTGACGAGATTGCGGGCGATCTGCAGGCGCTGGCGCATGCCGCCGGAAAAGGCGCGTGGTTCGTCGTCGATGCGATCCTCGTCGATCTCGACCCGCGACAGCCAGTCGACGGCGGTAGCGCGGATCTTGCCGTAATGGCGGTCGCCGACCGCCATCAGCCGCTCGCCGACATTGGCGCCGGCCGACACGGTCATGCGCAGGCCGTCGGCCGGGTTCTGGTGAACGAACCCCCAGTCGGTGCGCATCAAAAAGCGGCGCTCGGCCTCGCTCATCCGGTAGAGCTCGCGGAACTGGCCGTCGCGCATGCGGTAGCTAGCGGTGCCGGAACTCGGCAGCAATCTGGTCGAGAGGCAATTGAGCAGCGTCGTCTTGCCGGAACCGGATTCGCCGACGACAGCCAGGACTTCGCCGGGCCACAAATCGAAGGTGACGTTCTCGCAGCCGACGCGTGAGACGTAGAATTTGGACAGTTCCGAGACGCGTAGCAGCGGTTCGTCGGTCATGGGCGGGATCCCGGCATGAATTCTGTGCTATCTGCTCCTGTCGTGATTTTGCCGGCGAGCAGGTCGAGAAATGCGTTGCCGATTTCGATCAGCCGACTGGTCTCGACTGGGTGTGACCAAATAATACTGCTAACCCCGAGAAGATTAATCGTGGTGGGTTCGAGCGGACCTACATGACTCTCCAGCTTAGACAGGAGTCGTCTTATCGCGCTGACCACTTTTTGCTTCGCTTTCTGATCGCGTGCCACGGAGTCCAAATCTGCCACAACAACACCTGGAGCATGGCTCTCGGATTGCAAAAGCCAACCGTTCCGGGCGACCATTTCTGGAGCTGACTGATCGAGATCGGATTGGACATGCAATGCGAGCAAACGTAGCCAAAGACACAACAGGCTGTCGTTCATCCAGAAGCCCTTTTCATCAACTTCAACGAAAGAGCTACCCATTGGAATGGTCCCGGATGGCCTGAACGTCCTCGCCGGCGGTATGAGGCGCAAGGCGGCCGCGATGGCCGTCTGTGCGCCGCTTCTCGCAATAATCGGTATCGGAGCAGACGAACATGTGGCCGCCGTGGTCGTCGAGGATGACCTCGTCAAGATAGACGTTCTCGGCCGCGCACAGCGCGCAGGGCTGGTCGAAGGTCTGCACCTCGAAGGGGTGGTCCTCGAAGTCGAGACTGACGACTTCGGTAAAAGGCGGCAGCGCATAGATGCGCTTTTCGCGGCCGGCGCCAAACAGCTGCAAAGCCGGCGAACGATGCATCTTGGGATTGTCGAATTTCGGCGTCGGCGACGGGTCCATGACATAGCGGCCTTCGACCTTGACCGGATAGGCGTAGGTGGTGGCGATGCGGCCGTGCCTGGCGATGTCCTCGTAGAGCTTCACATGCATGAGGCCGTATTCCTCCAGCGCATGCATCTTGCGCGTTTCGGTCTCGCGCGGCTCGAGGAAGCGCAGCGGCTCGGGGATCGGCACCTGATAGACAAGCACCTGACCGGCGCTGAGCGGATGTTCGGGGATGCGGTGGCGGGTCTGGATGATGGTCGCCTTGGCCGTCTCGGTGGTGACGGCGACATTGGCGACCTTCTTGAAGAAGGCGCGGATCGAGACGGCATTGGTGGTGTCGTCGGCGCCCTGGTCGATGACCTTCAGCACGTCGTCCGGTCCGATGATCGACGCGGTGACCTGGACACCGCCGGTGCCCCAGCCATAGGGCATCGGCATTTCGCGCGAGGCGAACGGCACCTGATAGCCGGGAATGGCAATGCCCTTGAGGATGGCGCGGCGGATCATCCGCTTGGTCTGCTCGTCGAGATAGGCGAAGTTGTAGGTGGCGATGTCGGTGGGTTGTGCGGTCATTCCGCTGCCTGCCTTTTTTCTTCGGGCTTGCCGGCGTTTTCGCGGGCGTCGTGCTCGGCGCGCATGCGGCGCACCAGGTCGAGTTCGGCCTGGAAATCGACATAGTGCGGCAGCTTCAGATGCTCGACGAAGCCGGTCGCCTGGACGTTGTCGGAATGCGAGATGACGAACTCCTCGTCCTGGGCGGCGGCGACGACATCCTCGCCGAGTTCGGTTGCACGAAGAGCGCGGTCGCACAGCGCCATGGCCATCGCCTTGCGCTCGCTCTGGCCGAAGACGAGGCCGTAGCCACGGGTGAATTGCGGCGGCGCCTTGGCCGAGCCCTTGAACTGGTTGACCATCTGGCACTCGGTGACGCGCACGGAGCCGAGCGGCACGGCGAAGGGGAGTTCCGGCACGTCGAGCTCCAGCTCGACCTCGCCGATGCGAACCTCGCCGACGAAGGGATGGTTGCGGGCATAGCCGCGCTGGGTGGAATAGCCGAGCGCCAGCAAAAAGCCCTCGTCGCCGCGTGACAGCGCCTGCAGGCGGATGTCGCGCGCCATCGGAAATTCCAGCGGCTCGCGGGTGATGTCGCCGGGGACATGATCCCCAGGCATGTCGCCGTCGGGCTCGATCAGGCCCTCACGGGCGAGGATCGCCGAGACGCGCGGCATGGCTTCCGGCTCGCCTGTACGCTGCTCCGGCTCGGCGACTTCGCCGCCGGCGGCAAGCTCGGGATCGAGCAGCCGGTGGGTGTAGTCGAAGGTCGGGCCGAGCAACTGGCCGCCGGGCAGGTCCTTGTAGGTCGCCGACACACGCCGCTCGACCAGCATCGTGCCGGTGTCGATCGCCCTGGTGTAGCCGAAACGCGGCAGCGTGGTGCGATAGGCGCGAACCAGGAAGATCGCCTCGATCATGTCGCCGCGCGCCTGGACGATCGCCAATGCCGCCAGTTCCCTGTCGTAGAGCGAACCTTCGCTCATCACCCGGTCGACGCCGAGCGCCAGCTGCTCGACGATCTGGTCTAGACGAAGTGCGGGCACCGAACGGTCGCCGCGCCGGCGGTCGGCGAGCAGTTTGTGAGCATTGCGAATGGCCGTCTCGCCACCCTTTACCGCAACATACATGCTACGCCTCCATCATCTTGATGCGCGTCGTGCGCGGCAGGCAGGCAATTGCGTCGAACGTGGCGAGGATGATATCGACGCCACGCGGAAAACGCTGGTTGTTCTGCTTCCATTGCTCGACGAAATGGCGCGGCATTTGCGCCGGCGCGATCGTCGCCGTCTTCTCGATGCCCGGGCCTTCGAGCAGCAGCGCAGCGCCGGAGACGAGATCGCCGACCTCGAGGATCAGCGTCGTGGAGCGATCGGGATAATCCTGGGTGCCTTGCGAAAACCCGTCGAACGCCATCATCTCGGCCGGCGTGGCGATCAGCGCGAAATGCGCGTCGGCCGGGGTGTTGGCCAGCGGCGCGCCGGTATGGAAGCCAAGCCAGGATTTCACCGCCGCCGACCCCTGCAAAGCCGGGTCGAGCCAGAGCGGCGTGTCGTTGTCGCACAGCGTCAGCGCAACGGCGCCGGCGGTGGCCGATAGCGGCACCGGGGGATGGGCGAGGGCCGGCAGCGGCTGCACGCTGCCTGGCCGCGCCATCGCGTCCATCACGGCACGGAATACGGTCTGGGCATTGAATACCGGATCGGCGAAGCCGCCTTCAATGGATTGAGTGGCGATATCCATCAGTCTTCTCCGCGCACCATGGTGAAGAAATCGACCTTGGTCGCCGCCGTCTCGGCGCGGCGCTGTTCACGCGCCTTGGCCAGTGCCGCCTGCAATGGCGCAACGATCCTGATCTCGACCTCATTGCGGTGGGCCGGGTCCTGCCACAGCGCATCGGCGATTGCCGCCAGCCTTGCCTTCTGCTTGTCGCGGCCGAGCGCGTAGCAGTGGCCGACATGGCCGGACGCAAGCCGCACCGTGGCACGGGTGACCGTCGCCTCGCCGACATTGAAAGGGGCACCACCGCCGCCGATGCGGCCGCGTACCGTAACCAGGCCGGTTTCGGGGCCACGCAGAAGTTCCGCTTCGCAAGGCAGGCCGGCTTCGTCCCAGAGGCGGACGATGTCGTCGCCGGCCGATTGCGCCAGCGTCGCCATCACGGCCTTGCGCTCGGCCTGCTCTCGCGCTTCCCGTCCTCGCATGGCCGGTGCTCCTCGTCTGCGTTCATTTGTCTATTGATATAGACAACTATACAAATTATATCCATTATCTAGCGCGTGTCCATGACGGGCACGTGACACGGGCCAAAAGACCGGCGCGAGGAATTGGGGCGGGAGATGATCGGACAAGCCAACAGCATCGAGCGGCGCAGCGGTGTCGCGCTGTGGCGGCAGATCGCCGACCAGATCCTGCATTCGATCGCCGCCGGCGATTTTCCCGAGAATGCCGCGCTGCCGCCGGAGATCGCGTTGGCCGGACGCTATGGCGTCAACCGCCACACGGTGCGTAGCGCTATCGCAGCGCTGGTGCAGGAGGGTGTGCTCAGGGCGGAGCAGGGGCGCGGCACCTTCGTGCTGTCGCGCAAGCGGCTGTCTTATCCGATCGGCGCCCGCACCCGCTTTTCCGAGGGATTGCAAGGACAGGCGTCCGAGCGGCATATCACCTTGCTCGCGTCATCGATCGAGCCGGCCAACCGCCGTGTCGCAGAGGGCTTAGGCCTTGCGACGGGGGCCGATGTGATACGCCTGGAAACGCGCGGCGAAGCCGATGGAATGCCGGTGTCCCGCGCGGCCGGATGGTTCGATGCCAGGCGCTTTGCCGGCATCGATGCCGCCATGGCGGAAACCGGTTCGATCACCGCATCGCTGGCACGTTTCGGCATCGACGACTATCTCAGGCAATCGACCGTGCTGTCGGCGCGCCATGCCGATGCCGCCGACCTTGCTGACCTCGACCTGCAGCCCGGCGCCATCGTGCTGGTGACGGTCGCCGTCAACGTCACGCCCGACGGTCAGCCGATACAGTTTTCGGACTCGCGCTTCCCGGCCGAGCGGATCGAGCTCAAACTGTCGGCGCTCTGAGATGCGGCAGCCCTGGCATCATCCGACTTGAATGACGGCCTTGATCAGGCCGGACTTCTCATGCGCCCAGCGGGCGAGGTCGTGCGGCGTCTCGCCAAGCGTGGTGCGGTGGGTGACCAGCTTTGTCAGCGGCAGCGCGCCGTTGCGGATCGAGGCGGCGACATGGTCGAAATCGGCACGCAGGGCGTTGCGGCTGCCGATCAGCATCATCTCGCGCTTGTGGAATTCGGGATCGGAAAAGGCGATGTCGTCCTTGACGACGCTAACCAGGACCAGCGCCCCGCCGTGCGCGACATGGGCGAAGGCCGACTGCACCGACCGGGTGTTGCCGGTGGCATCGAAAACCACGTCGAAGCCGTCGCCGCCGGTTGCTTCCCGCACCAGGTCGGCAGCAGCGCCCCGCGAGCCGTCGAGGGTCGCGAAGCCGAGTTCGCTTTCGGCGAAACCCAGCCTCTCCGCACTCATGTCGAGCAGCGTCACGTCGAGCCCGGCGATGCGGGCGAACAGCGCCGTGCCGAGCCCGATCGGGCCGGCACCAATGACCAGTGTGCGCGCACCTGGATCAGCGAGCGAGCGCCGCACGGCATGGGCGCCGATCGCCAGGAATTCGACGGCGGCGGCATCGGCCAGCGACAGGCCGTTTGCCGGATAAAGATTTTGCGCCGGCACCAGGATCTGCTCGCACATGGCGCCGTCGCGGTGGACGCCGAGCACCTCGATCCTGACGCAGCAATTCGGCTTGCCTTGCCGGCAGGCGATGCATTTGCCGCAGGCGAGATAGGGATTGACGATCACCGCTTCGCCGACGGCGAGATCGACGTCCTCACTAACCTCGATCACGGTGCCGGAAACCTCGTGGCCCATGATGCGGGGATAGGCGAGGAACGGGTGCTTGCCTTCGAAGATGTGATAGTCGGTGCCGCAGATGCCGACATGGCTGACGGCGACCAGCGCCCAGCCGGCGGGGGGCGCGCCAGGCGCCGGACGGTCTTCGAGGACAAGTTCGCCGGGCGAGCGGCAGACGACGGCTTTCATGCTTCAATCCAGTCGGTTCATGGCACCGCCGGCCCTGCTGTCGCGAGGCCGGCGGTTATTGGGAGGCAGTCTATTTGCCGCGGCGGCGCAGCCCGTCGAAATAGACGATGACGATGATCAGCACGCCGGTGATGATGCGCTGCCAGAAGGCGTTGACGTTGAGCAGATTGGCGCCGTTGTTGATGGTGGCAAGGATGAAGGCGCCGAGCAGCGGTCCGTGCACGGAGCCGACAGCGCCGAACAGCGAGGTGCCGCCGATCACCGAGGAGGCGATCGCCTGCAATTCCCAGCCCTCGGCCTGCGTCGGATTGCCGATGCCGATGCGCGAGGCAAGCAGCACGCCGACGAAGGCCGCACACAGGCCCGACAGCGTGTAGGCCATGTAGATGGTGCGCTGGACGTTGACGCCTGACAGGCGCGACGCCTCGGCGTTGGAGCCGACCGAGAACAGATAGCGGCCCCAGCGGCTGTGGTGCAGGAAGATGTAGGCTGGGATGCCGACCAGGATCACCATCCAGAACAGATTGGGGACGCCGGCGAAGGAACTGCGCGAGAACGTCTGGAAGGCGTCGTTGTTGATCGAGATCGAGTTGCCATTGGTCATCAACAGACCGATGCCGCGCAGCGAGGTCAGCGTTGCCAGGGTGATGATGAAGGGCGGCAGGCCCATCTTGACGATGCCGAACCCATGGAACATGCCGATGGCGACGCCGACCAGCAAGGTGATCAGGATGGCGAGGAAAACCGGTGTGCCGGCGTTGATCAGCATCGCGACGATGACGGTGGCGAAGCCGACCACGGCGCCGACGGAAAGGTCGATGCCGCCGGTGATGATGACGAAGGTCTGGCCGACCGCCAGGATGGCGATCATCGACCCTTGCCGTAACAGGTTGGAGATGTTGTTGGCGGAGGCGAAGCTCGGCGTCGCCACCGACAGGATGATCCATAAAAGAACCAGCAGCGCCAGCAGTGTCAGCCCGAACAGGGCGTTGTAGTTGCGTTTCGGCCTTTCGGCAGCGATCGCCTCGGTGCTCATATCTTCCCTCCCGGTCTTTCTTGTTTCTCGGCCAGCGCCTGGGTGAGGATCTCCTCGTGATCAGCGGTACGAAACCCATGCGTGGCCACCAGCTTGCCGCGCCGGAACACGTGCAGCGTGTCGGCGAGCTCATAGACCTCGGGCAGGTAGGACGAGATCAGGATGATGCCGGCTCCCTTGGACAACAGCGCGCCGAACAGGCGGTAGATCTCGGCCTTGGTGCCGACATCGACGCCGACAGTCGGCTCATCGAAGATGAATAGCTTGGCGCCGTGGGCGAGCCATTTGCCGATGACGATCTTCTGCTGGTTGCCGCCGGACAGGCTGGAGGCCAGCGCGCCGCGCGTCGGCGTCTTGATGCGCAGGTCGGCGATCTGGCGATCGGCTTGCGCCTTTTCCTGCGCGCGGGAGATCAGCAGATTGCTCGAGATGCGCTTGTAGATCGGCAGATTGAGGTTGAGTCCGACCGGCAGGTTGAGGCAGAGGCCCTGGTCGCGGCGGCTTTCCGGGGCCAGCGCCATGCCGAGCCTGATCGCGTCATGTTCGGAATTGACCTTGACCTCCTTGCCCTCCCACAGGATCTGGCCGGCCGATTTGCGGTGCCGGCCATAGAGCGTGGTGACGAACTCGCTGCGCCCGGCGCCGATCAGGCCATAGAGGCCGACGATCTCGCCGGCACGGACGGACATCGAGACATTTTCGAAACCCTTGCCGGACAGGTTCCTGGTTTCGACGATGGTCGCGCCGGGGGTGAAATGCTCCTTGTGGTAGACCTGCTCGATCGAGCGGTTGATCATCATCTTGACCAGCTCGGCGTCATTGGTCTCGGCAATGTTCCTGGTGCCGACCAGCGTGCCGTCGCGCAGCACCGAGACGCGGTCGGCGAGCTCGAACACTTCTTCCATGCGATGGCTGATGTAGATGATGGTGACGCCTTCGCCCTTCAGCCGGCGGATCAGCGTGAACAGCTGGTCGGCCTCCTTGCGGGTAAGATAGGCGGTCGGCTCGTCGAAGATCAGGAATTTGGTGCCGCGCACGGTGGCGCGGGCGGCGGCGATCAACTGCTGCTGGCCGATGGTCAGGTCACCCAGCATGACATGCGCCGGCAGGTCGAAGCCGAGATCGTCGATGATCTTCTGCGCCTGCCTGATCATCGCCCGCTGCTGCAGGATGCCGAAGCGGGAATCCTCTTCGCCGAGGAACATGTTGGCGGCGACGGTGAGATGGCGGCACAGGACGACTTCCTGATGCACGGCATTGATGCCGAGCGCCATCGCCTCATGCGGCGTTGCCAATGCGGCAGGCTTGCCCTCCCAGATGACGTCGCCGGAGGTGCGCGGCATGACGCCGGTAAGAAGCTTGATCAGGGTGGATTTGCCGGCGCCGTTCTCGCCAACGATGGCGTGGATCTCGCCGGCCTTGAAGGCGAGATCGACCGGCTTCAGCGCATGGGTGCCGGGATAGCGCTTTTCCAGCCCGCGGAGTTCGAGGATGGTCCTGCCCGGTTCCAGCGTTGGGGCCGGATGGAGTTCCTGCGCCGTCGACATCATGACAATCCTCCCAGATTGGCCCCCAAAGATTGGCCTCGCGATTGGCACGAGTGGGATGTTTCCGGGGCGAAAGGCCCCGGAAACAGTTCACTTGCGGCTATGCTCAGTCGAGCTTCGGGTTGAGCAGCGCGTCGATCTTCGGATCCTTCATGTTGGCCTTGGTAACCAAATTGGCGCCGGTATCGACATTGGCCTCGACCTTCTCGCCCTTCGAGGCGGCGAGCGCCGTCTTGATGCCGTCATAGCCCATCCGGTACGGATCCTGAACGACGAGAGCCGAAATGACGCCGTCATTGAGGAACTTGATCAGCTTCTCGTCGCTGTCGAAACCGACCAGCCCGACCTTGCCGGCAAGACTGTTCTCGGCGATCGCCTGACCGACGCCCTGCGCCATGATCAGGTTGGAGGCGAAGATGCCCTTGAGGTTGGGGTTGGCGGTGATCAGGTCGGTGGCGATGTTGAGGCCGGTGGTGGCCTGGCCGTCGGCGTATTTGTCGGCGACCAGCTTGAGGCCGGGATATTTGGCGGCGAGCTGTTCCTTGAAACCCTGGGCGCGCTGTTCGAGCGAGCCGGCACCCGGAAGCGCGGTGATCAGGGCGACGTCGCCCTCGACCTTGCCGCCATTGGCTTCGCCGATGGCTGCGGCAAGGCCGTCAGCGGCGACGCGGCCGCCCTGGATGTTGTCGGTGGTCAGGAACGAGGTGAAGGCCTTGGAGTCGGCGCCGGAGTCGATGCCGATGATCTTGACCTTGGTGGCGGCCTCGTCGATCGGCTTGCCGAGCGCCTTGGCTTCGGTCGGCGCAATGACGACGGCCGCCGGGTTGCCGGCGACGGCATTTTCGAGGATCGAGATCTGGCCGTTGACGTCGGTCTCGGCCTGGGCGCCGAGCTCCGGCACGTTGACGCCGAGATCCTTGCCGGCCTTGCGGGCGCCGGCCAGAACGATCTGCCAGTAGAAGGACGTGGTGTCCTTGACGATGATCGGAATGGTCGCGTCGGCCGCGGATGCCGGCGCCGAATGCATCACGCCGGCAAGCATCGAGGCGGCTGCGAGTGCCACGAAGGCGCGGCGATTGAGAATGCTGGTCACGAATTTCATTAGGAGTCCTCCCTAAGTCGCCCGGTGAATGTTACGGAAGCTCCATTCGGATGGCGCGGCCCAAACGGAACTTTATCAATAAAAAACATTTACCGCATTTTGATAGTGCATCACCTCGGTCGGCGCAAGCGATGTTTGATGGCCGCTCGAATGGCTGGGCGGGAAAGCTTGCTCCCTCGGAACTCCGCTGCCAATCTCCTCCAATACGTCGCATGGAATATTAATTCCATCATCCAGTCAATATGGAATGTTCATTCTTTTTCGGGAGCGTTGGAACTGTGACGCCTGGCGATCACGTCCGGTGTTCGCGACTATTGCGCATGTCCGGCTTAGAGCGTCGCTCCGAGATGCCAAGGCACGAACTCGTTGTCGCCGTAGCCGAACTCTTCGCTCTTGGTCTTGCGGCCCGAAGCCGTCTCGACGATCAGTTCGAAGATCTCGCGGCCCATGCCGGCGATGGTCTTTTCGCCCGAGGCGATGACGCCGCAATTCACGTCCATGTCCTCTTCCATCGTGTGATACATGGTCGAGTTGCTGGCGACCTTAATCGACGGCGTCGGCCGGCAGCCGAAGCAGGAGCCGCGGCCTGTGGTGAAGACGATGACGTTGGCGCCGCCCGCCACCTGGCCGGTGGCCGAGACCGGGTCGTAGCCGGGCGTGTCCATGAACACCAGCCCGTGCCCGATGACCTTTTCGGCATAGCCGAAGACGCCGTTGAGCGGCGTCTGGCCGCCCTTGGCGACCGCGCCGAGCGACTTTTCCAGGATGGTGGTCAGGCCGCCACGCTTATTGCCCGGCGATGGGTTGTTGTCGATGGAAGCGCCATGCTTGGCGACATGGTCTTCCCACCATTTCACGTAGCCGTCGAGCTTGGCGGCGATCTCGGGGGTGGCGGCGCGATAGGCAAGCAGGTGCTCGGCGCCGTAGATCTCCGTCGTCTCGGAGAGGATGCCGACACCGCCGACGCCGGCCAAAATGTCGACCGCGGCACCCAGCGCCGGATTGGCGGTGATGCCGGACATGCCGTCGGAGCCGCCGCATTGCAGGCCGACGACGATCTCGCTGACCGGGATCGGCTCACGCTGAAGCTTGCCGACCTCCTCGGCGATCTCGGCCAGCACGACCAGCGCCTTCTCGACCGATTTGCGCGAGCCGCCGGCTTCCTGGATGTTGAAATGGCGTTTTCCCGCGGCAACGCCCTTCTGGCCGTAGAGGGTGAGCTGGTTGACCTCGCAGCCGAGCCCGACCATCAGCACACCACCAAAATTCGGATGACGGGCGTAGCCGGCCAGCGTGCGGTGTAGCACCATCATGCCGTCGCCGGTGGCGCTCATGCCGCAGCCCTGGCCGTGGACGATCGGGACGAAGCCGTCGATGCCGGGATATTGCGGCAGAAGCGTGCGGTTCGCCGCGTCAGCGATGGCGTGGCAGACGGTGGCCGAGCAATTGACGCTGGCGAGAATGCCGATGAAGTTGCGCGTGCCGGCGCGGCCGTCGGCGCGGCGGTAGCCCATGAAGGTGCGGGCGCGGTCGGCCTCGGTCGCATGCACTGCCTCGCTCGGCGGCACCACCGGCAAACGCCCGCTTTCGAAGACCAGATTGTGCGAATGGACATGCTCGCCGGGCGCGATGTCTTGCGTGGCGCGGCCGATCGCCTGGGCGTATTTGACCACGGCTTCGCCGGCCGCAATCGGCTTGATCGCCACTTTGTGGCCCGGCTCGATCACTGCGGCGGCGACGGCGCCGCCCGGCAGCACGGTGCCGATCTCGATGCGGCCATTGGCGACCGCGACATTGTCGGCGGGAGACAGAAGAATGCTGTTTGCGGCGTTCACGGGAGCTTCCTGGGTGTGTTCCTGGGTGCGCGAGCGGATTGACACGCGGCTCTTAACATATAATGTCTTTTATCGTGAAAAAACATTTTTGCGTCAATTGTTTTTTCGCCAGAGCGCGACGTGTCTTTTGGATGCGAGAAGCAGGCTCTACAACCAAAACTAGCGTTGCGCATGATGTTTTCCGAAAAGGTACCGGTTTCATGCGCGAGAAACGCTTCACACTGGCCGCAAACGCCGATGCGCCACGGGGCAGGGGATGTCGAAGAGCAACAACGTTTACAAGGACGCCTATAATCGCGGTCTGAGGCTGCTCGACGAAACCAGGAGCCTGCCTTCGGAGCCGGAGCTGGGTACGCTGCTCGGCGTCAGCCGCACGACGGTCCGCACTATCCTTGCGCGCATGGAAGAAACCGGGCTGATCGACTGGAACAAGCGCAGCAAGACGGTCCTGCGCGAACCGCGACCGGACGATTTCTTCCCCGAGGAAGAAACCGACACGCTGGCCGAGATCATCGAGCGCTCCTTCATGCGGCGGCTGCTTGCCAGCGGTGCCGAAGCAGGCATGCAGATCAACGAGCTCGAACTGGCGCGCGAGATCGGCGTCGGCACCACCAGCGTGCGCGAATTCCTGATCCGCTTCTCGCGCTTCGGGCTGATCGAGAAGCGCCGCAACAGCCACTGGGTGCTGAAAGGCTTTACCCGCGCCTTCGCGCTGGAGCTGACCGAAATCCGCGAGATGTTCGAACTGCGCTCGGCCGCAGCCTTTGCCGCTCTGCCCGAGGACAGCCCGGTGTGGGCCGACCTCGACCGCCTGGAAGACGAGCATCACCGGCTGGAGCGCGAGATCGCCGTGCGCTTCAACGAATTCTCCGAGCTTGACGAGCGCTTTCACCGGCTGATCCATCGGGCGTCGCACAACCGCTTCATCGTCGATTTCTACGACGTCATCGCCATGATCTTCCACTACCACTACCAGTGGAACAAGGCGCAGGAGCGCGAGCGCAACGAAGTCGCGGTCCAGGAGCATCTCGCCTATATCGCCGCGCTCAAATCGCGCGATCTCGCCAAGGTCGACGCCGCCTGCCGCAAGCACCTGAAATCGGCCCGCCACACGCTGCTGACGTCCATTCCCGAGGGCAGGCAGCCGCAACGCGCGTGATTGTGTTGCGTTGCCGCAGCAACGTTTTGGCGATTTTCCGGCCGCCGGCTCCGTGCTAGAGAGCTGACGTTGCTGCGTGAAGAGGCTGGTTCTTGACCATACGCCGGAGACGATGGAGCATGCCGGTCGCGTTCGCCGCGGCGTGGCTTTTCATGCTCCAGTCGATGTTCGGCGCGTTTGCGTCCGGCGTCGAGCCGAAAGCCTCGCAATTCGATGCTTTCGGCAACACGATCTGCACCCATGACGGTGCGGCGCAACTCCCCGCCGGCGATCCGCATCAGCAGCACATGCCGGCTTGCTGCATGCTTGGCTGCAATCTCGTTTCGGCGGTCTATGCGCCGCTGGATGCAGCCGGGAGCCTGGCTCGCAGCCTTTCCATCGAAACCATCGCCTTTTTCCTGCCGGCCTTCCGGCATCGCGATTTCGCCCGCGCCCGCACTCCGTCCAATCCGCGCGCACCACCGGCGACGGCCTGATCCGTTCTGGTTCGCGCCGCGCAACGCTTTGCCGGCGCGTTTATCGACATCGTTCGCGACCGGCCATCGGCGCGATCCCCCTTAAAGTCCACGGAGCAATCATGTCTCACTCTTTTCGCGCTGCCGCATCCAGCCGCAGGCGCTTCTCACTGGGTAGTTTCGAGCAGCGTCTCGGCGTCGCCCTTTGCGTTCTTGCCCTCCTGTTCGCCAGCGCCCAGACGGTGTTGGCACACGAGTTCAAGCTTGGCGATCTCGAGATCGGGCACCCCTGGTCGCGCGCCACACCAGCCGGCGCCAAGGTGGCCGGCGGCTACTTCACCATCACCAACACCGGCAGTGCGCCGGATCGCCTGCTGTCGATCACCTCCGACATTTCGGCCAAGGCCGAACTGCACGAGATGGGCGTCAGCAATGGCGTGATGACGATGCGGCCGGTCACCGGCGGCCTCGAAATCCCGGCTGGCGGCAAGGTCGCATTGGCGCCCAACGGCTATCATTTGATGTTCATGGATTTGAAGCGGCAGCCCATGGAGGGCGAAATGTTCTCCGCCACGCTGACCTTCGAGAAAGCCGGGCCCGTGCAGATTGAATTCGCCGTGCAAGGCATCGGCAGCGCGGCGCCCCAGGACGAAGACTGACTTGGCCGCTTCGAGAGGTACCGTCATGAAGAAATCTCTTTTGCCCGGCTGCGTGCTTCTTGTCCTCGGGACCAGCGCGGCCTTTGCCCACATCACGCTCGAAACGCCGGAGGCGGCGGTGGGCTCGACCTACAAGGCGGTTCTTCGGGTGCCGCATGGCTGCGAGGGCAAGGCGACGACCGCGCTGCGCGTGCAGATCCCGGAAGGGGTGCTCTCGGTCAAACCGATGCCGAAGCCGGGTTGGACACTGCAGGTCAAGAACGGCAAATACGAAAAGTCCTACCAGCTCTACGGCCAGGCAGTGACCAGCGGCGTCAAGGAGATCGACTGGAGCGCCGGCAGCCTGCCGGACGAGTTCTACGACGAATTCGTCTTTCGCGCGACGCTGGCGGCGGATCTGCCGGCAGGCCAGACGCTGCATTTCCCGGTGGTGCAGGAATGTGACGGGGTTGCCGATCGCTGGATCGAGATTCCGGCGGCCGGGCAGGCTGAGGACGCGCTGGAATTTCCGGCGCCCGGCCTCAAGCTGCTGCCGAAGAAGTGATCCTTACGCGGCGCGCTCTATCCGAAAGAGCGCGCCGCTGTCTTTGTGGCGGTGACATGAGCGCGGCATCCATCCTGCGAACGGCCTGCACAACCGGTCGGCTTGCCATCGGCCTGCTGGCTGCGATTGTGCTGCTTGCCACCATTGCCGCGCCAAACGCAGCCTTCGCCCATGCGGCGCTGATCAAGGCCGAGCCGGCTGACGGTGCGGTGCTGGCGCAGAGCCCGTCGCAGATGTCGCTGACCTTCAGCGAGCCGGTTTCGCCGCTGGTGCTGACGCTGGTGCGGCCCGACGGGACGTCGATCCCGCTGAGCTCTTTCCGGCTCAGCGGCCAGACCGTCGAGATCGACAATCCGCAGGCGCTGACGTCGGGCACGCATGTGCTGAGCTGGCGGGTAATCTCCGCCGACGGGCATCCGGTCGGCGGCTCGGTGCTGTTCTCGGTCGGTGCGCCGAGTGCTGCGCCGGCCGCCTCCGAAGCTGTCGACCGGGAGCCTCGAACGGCGATCTGGATCGGCAAGGTTTTTCTATACATCGGCCTGTTTTTCGGCGTCGGCGGTGCCTTTGCGCAGGCCTGGCTGGCGCAAGGCGGTCGATCCGGCCAGAACCTTGTCGTCGCCGCGATCCTGTGCGGGCTGGCCGCCGCACTCTTGTCGCTCGGTTTCCAGGGGCTGGATGCACTCGGCGCGCCGCTTGCCCGGCTGGCGCAGCCGGTCATCTGGCAGACCGGGCTTGGCACCAGCTTCGGCTGGACGGTGCTGATCGCGCTGATGGCGCTCGGCCTGAGCCTATTATCGCTGGTCGTGCCGCCCGCCGACGCAAAGCCGCTAGCCTTGGCCGGACTGGTTGGCGTTGGCGCAGCACTTGCCGCCAGCGGGCATGCCAGTGCCGCCGAGCCGCAATGGCTGACCCGGCCGATGGTGTTTCTGCACGCCACTGGTATCGCGATTTGGTCCGGGGCGCTGGCGCCGCTCGGTCTTGCCTTGAAACGGCAGCCGGACAAAGCCGGGCCGTTGCTGCGCCGGTTTTCACGAGCGATCCTGTTCGTCGTGGCCGTGCTTGCGGCAGCCGGCATCGTGCTCGCCGTCATCCAGGTGCAAACGCCGTCGGCGCTGGTCCATACCGCCTACGGCCGGCTGCTGCTGCTCAAGCTGGTGCTGCTCGTCTTTCTGTTCACGCTCGCCGCCGTCAATCGCTTCAAGCTTACGGCCCCGGCTGAGGCGGGCGAAACGGAAGTCCAGCGGCGGCTGGCCCGCTCGATCTTTATCGAGCTGCTGATCGTGCTGGCGATCTTCGGCGTTGCCGCCGGCTGGCGCTTCACGCCGCCGCCGCGCGCGCTGGCGATCGCCGCGGCACAGCCGGCATCGGTGCATATCCACACGCTGCAAGCGATGGCCGATCTCAGCATTGCGCCCGGGCACACCGGACCTGTTGCCGCTTCGATCTTCATCATGACCGGCGATTTCGGCCCGCTCGACGCCAAGCAGGTAACGCTGGTCCTGTCAAAGCCCGATTCCGGCATCGAGCCCATCAAACGCCCGGCGACGAATCCCGGCGACGGCACCTGGCGCGTCGACGATCTCGTCATTCCGGTCGCCGGCCGGTGGACGGCGCGGCTCGATATCCTGGTCTCGGATTTCGAGATGGTGAAGATAGAGGCGCCGATCGACATCAGGCCGTGACGAGAGCGCTGGTCCGCGCAAGACAATTCGGCGAGGCGGTTGACGCGGCCGCGAACCCCCGTCAATCATCGCCATCAAGAATGGGCGTCCAACCCAATCGCGGGCTCAAACCAACAAGATCCGAAAGCAGGGAAGAAACGATGGAAAAAGCCGAAATAGGCCTGATCGGCCTTGGCACGATGGGCTCCAACCTGGCGCTCAATATCGCCGAGAAGGGGCACCGCATTGCCGTCTTCAATCGCACCGCGGCGCGCACCGATGCCTTTGTCGAAAATGCCGGCGCGCTTCGGGATAGGGTGGTGCCCTGCTACAGCCTCGAAGAACTGGCCGCCGCGATCCGGCCGCCGCGGCCGATCATCATCATGGTGCTGGCCGGCAAGCCAGTCGACGAGCAGATCGCGGCATTGCGCGGCGTGCTGTCGGTCAACGACATCGTCATCGACGCCGGCAATGCCAATTTCCGCGATACGATGCGGCGCTTCTCCGAGCTTACCGATTCGGGCCTGACCTTCATCGGCATGGGCGTGTCCGGCGGCGAGGAGGGCGCACGCCACGGTCCCTCTATCATGGTCGGCGGCACCGAAGAGTCCTGGAAGCGCGTCGAAAAGGTGCTGACCGCGATCTCGGCCAAGTTCAAGGGCGAGCCTTGCGCGGCGTGGCTTGGCACCGACGGCGCCGGCCATTTCGTCAAGACCATCCACAACGGCATCGAATATGCCGACATGCAGATGATCGCCGAGATCTACGGCATATTGCGCGACGGGCTCGGCATGGGGCCGAAAGAGATCGCCGAGGTGTTTTCCCAGTGGAACACGGGTCGGCTCAATTCGTACCTGATCGAGATCACCGCCAGGGTGCTGGCCGCCGACGATCCCAAGACCGGCAAACCGGTGGTCGACATCATCCTCGACCGCGCCGGCCAGAAAGGCACCGGCAAATGGTCGGTGATCGAGGCGCAGCAGCTAGGCATCCCGGCCACCGCGATCGAGGCGGCTGTGGCGGCACGCGTACTGTCGTCGATCAAGGACGAGCGGCTTGCCGCCGAAAAGGTCTATGCCGGCGGCGTGAGCAAGATTTCCGGAGACAGGGACGCCCTGCTCGCCGATCTCGAACTGGCTCTGTTTGCCGGCAAGATCGCCGCCTACGCGCAAGGCTTCGCGGTGATGAGCGGCGCGTCGAAGGAATTCAACTGGAACCTGCCGATGCCGGTCATCGCCAAGATCTGGCGGGCCGGCTGCATCATCCGCTCGCAATTGCTGGATACGATGGCAGAGGCCTTCGGCGGCGGCGGCGCAGCCACCAACCTGTTGATGGCGCCGGCTTTCGTCTCATTGATGCAGGAGGCACATCCGTCGCTTCGCCGTGTCGTGGCAAGGGCGGCCGAAGCCGGCTCGCCGGTGCCGGCTCTGTCATCCGCACTTGCCTATTTCGACAGTTACCGGCAGGGCCGCGGCACCTCGAACCTGATCCAGGCGCAGCGCGATTTCTTCGGCGCGCACGGCTTCGAGCGCATCGATGGGCAGGGCGCTTTCCATGGCCCGTGGGGAAGCGGGGCGGCGGGTTAGCGCCTATGTCGGCCGTTGAGATCTGTTTTGCCGCTTCCTGAAAGCAGACATCGCCGCCTATCACGTTGGATTTCGCGGTTGCGCCAGCAGAGAATACACACTCCAACGCGGGCACTGGCCGCCGATTTTCAGCTAGCTGGTTGCTTCAGGGCTCAAAGTTTGAGCAAATGCGCTCGGGAGCAAAGCGCAGACTGTTGGCGCTCGTGTTCCTCATGGTGGGGATCACATTTGTCAGAACACGTATTCCGAGAGCCGGCGGACCGTCGAGTCATAACCGAATTTTGGGAATCGACTCTCGCGGAAACCGTCCGGACCTCTGAGCGACTAACGGACAGCCCGACTAGGTCGCAAGACGTCGCTGGGTGGCTCGGTCTCTATTCGGAGGCTGCGCCGACGTCGTCGAACCAGGGAACGGCTAAGCTACCCTTTCAGCGATGGTTCCATTTCAAAGAAGCCTTCTCGCCAAAGTTCGTTGCCGACACGCTTGGTTCGCTGCCCTACAAGGTCAAGAACTGCCTCGATCCCTTCGGAGGGAGCGGTACCACGGCGATGACGTGCCGAATGCTCGGCATCTCCTCGACCTCTGTTGAGGTCAATCCATTCCTAGCTGATCTTATCGAAGCCAAACTGAGCCCCGTTGCACCGGCGGCGTTTTGTGCGGCCTATGAACGCCTGATCACTGGGCTAGAGATCAATGCAGCAGACGCGCTTCCCGTCGCCGGCATGCCTCCGACTTTAGTGGCGCCCGGATTCAAGGATCGGTACGTCTTCCCGACGGACGTCTACTCCACCGCGCGGGCAATCCTAAGGGCCTGCGGGTCAATGGAGCCTGACCAAGCCCGCCTGCTCAGGGTCCTCTTGGGTTCGGTTCTGGTGCCGAACAGCAATGTCGTGATCAACGGCAAAGGACGACGATATCGCCGCGCTTGGCAGTCGAAGGAAAAATCGCGCTCCGATCTCATCTCAAGCCTCGATGCCGCCGTCGATATCGCCTCCGCCGACCTGACGATGTTTGCCGGTCTGCTCCGGGGCAAGCACAAGGTGCTTCGTGGCGACGCGCGGGTAACCCTCGCCGACGTGGACGAAGCGGACGTCGCTATCTTCTCGCCGCCCTATCCTAACTCGTTCGATTACACCGACGTGTACAATCTCGAACTGTGGATGCTGGGCTATCTGAACTCCGCGCCGGACAACCGCGCCCTACGCCACCGGACCCTGAGATCGCATGTGCAGATGAAGTGGCAGACGACGTCGCGCTACGCCTCATCGGCCATGCTCGACGTGACGCTGGAAGCGCTGCGTTCCGCCAGGGGCGATCTTTGGAATCCCAACATCCCTGAGATGGTCGGCTTTTATTTCGACGATCTATGCCGGGTGTTCAAACAACTCGCTCGCATACTTAAACGAGGTCGCCACGTGGTTGTAGCTATCGGGGACAGTCAATACGCTGGCGTGCATATCGACGTGGCGTCGATTCTCATTGAGAGTTTGGTCGGTCTGGGCTTCCACCTGGCCGAACGCGGTGCCATCAGATCCATGCGGAACAGCTCCCAGCATGGGGGTGCTTTTGAACTATCCGAGCATTGCCTCGTGTTTGAGCGCGTCTAGAGCTCCCTGAACCACTGGAGGCCACCTGGTTGCCCGACGCTGTCCCCGCCAAGAAGGTGTCCTTTCCGCGCATCACCCGTATCGCGCTGGAAAACTTCGACCTCTACTCCAACGAGCCCAACCCTGATGTCACGGTTGAACGGAACGTCTTCTGCCTGATCGGCGCGAACGGCCTCGGGAAGTCCACCTTCCTCAACACGGTGAACTTCACCATCACAGGCGCCATTCCCGATCCAAACCGCAAGTTTCAATCGGCGCAGGAATATTCTCGCAATGCGTCGCGCCGGGAACGGAGCGACGACTATTTCAACGGTCGCCTCAGCGAAGGTGCACGACGGATCGCCGCCGCGACGGTAGAGCTGGCATGGCCGTCCACCGTTGTGTCTGTGACCCGGGATCTGCTTGGCGGAGCAGGAGTCACGCGCCTGACGTTGCGCGATATTGCGACGGGCGAAGCCACAGCGATGACGCTCGCGGACAATCCGGACGGCGACCTGAACGCCCGATTTGAGCGCGAAATCCTCAAGCAAACCCGCCTTGAGGATTTTGCCCAGTTCGTCTTTCTCGTCCATTTCATCGCGACCTTTGACGAGGGGCGGCATCTGTTGATGTGGGACGATGGAGCGTTGACCAACGCGCTATATCTCGCCTTCGGCGCCGATCCGGTGGCGGCGAAGGCAGCAGACAAGCTTCAGCGCGACATGGACCGGGAGAGCTCCCGCGGTCGAAACGTCCGGTTCTCGGCCCGGCACGTCGCCGACCGCATCAAAATGCTGACCGATGTGGTCAAAGATGCCGGGTCAGACGACCACATCCCACAAGCTCAGCTCCAGGCACAGCACGACGGGCTGATCGCAAAGCGCAACGAGGCCGAGGAGCGCGTCCGGCGCAAGCAGGCGGAGTTGCGGGACGCTGACTTGAAGTGGACCGACCTGAGCGCGGCCTTGACCGAGTCGCAGCTTGAGTACCGCCGCGTTTTTTCCAGCCGCCTTCAAAAATCATCATCTGTTGACCATCACCCGGTCATCCGCGCCTCGCTGTCGGAAGATCGCTGCGCCATTTGTGGTACGGCCCACGTTGGCGCCGTGATCCAGGCTGCGTTGACCGCTGGGGAATGCCCGCTCTGTGAGAGCCCCATCGATCGATCCATCAAAGATGACGGCGCTGTCGCAGAGTTGCAGCGCCTCGATCGTGCAATTGCGACAATCCGGGACAAGCTCGCCGAGATCCTAGCGACGCGGGAACGCGTCAGCGCCGAGTTGATCGCCGCGCAAGCCGCCGAAGATGCGTCCGACTCGGCGCTCAGAGCGTTCGAGGAGAAAGAAGCCCAAGGCCTTGCTCGCGCCGGCGTCGGGTCCGACTTCTCGGCGATCAACGAACAGGTGAAGAAGCTCGAAGTCGAGCGGCTGCAGTTTCTGACCCAAAGCGAAGAGCACTACCGTAAGCGGGACGAATTCCGCGAGAAGCTTAGGGTCTACGAAAAGCAGCTCAAGGCGCAGTATGAGGTCGGCTCGCAAGATTTCGTCCCTCGATTTAGGGAACTTGCCGAAGCCTTCATCGGCCTTCCTATCGACGTCGAACTTGAGCACCGCCAAGGTGCCAATGACTCGGGATTTGGGCTGCGACTGCGGATGGACGATCAGTTGCGCGCCTTGCCTGACAAGGTTTCTGAGAGCCAGCGCTTCTTTATCGACATCGCGCTCCGAATGGCTCTGTCCGAATTCATGGCCACCGGGCCTGCGACCCTGCTAATCGATACCCCAGAAGGCTCATTGGATATCGCCTATGAGGCCCAGGCCGGAGCGATGTTCTCGAAGTTCGTGGCGGAGGGGAACGCGGTGCTCATGACCGCCAACCTCCGGAGCTCGGAACTGATTTTGCGTCTTGCCCACCTGCAAAAGAAGCAGGGCATGCAAGTCGTGCGGATGACCGATTGGACAGATTTAAGTGAGGTCCAGCAACGCGAGGAGAAGCTGTTCCGAGAGGCGTACGACACCATCGACGCGGCGCTGAACTGAGGTGCCCGTGAACGACGTTATCCCAGAAGCCTACGTCGATGGGCTTGTAATATTAAACGATGCGCCCGCGTCGGTGCTGCCGATGTCGGTGAATGAGATGCATCTCTACTCCTACCTCGGATGCATCTTCGCCCTGTTCAAGGGCAAGCCCATCGCGGATTGGGGCTACCCCTATTCCATCACTTCCGAAGGCTTTCCTTGGAGCGCGGAATTTGACCACGCACGCGAGACGCTATGCGGAGCTAGTTTGATCGAAGTCGATGACCGCGGGCTGATGACGCCTCGACCGTCGGAGCTTACGGCTGAACTGGATACCATTCTGAGCCTCGGCCCATGGAGCGAGCGCAGGCCTTGGCTCCGCGCAGCCGTGGAATGCGCCCTTGCGCTGCCCATAGGGTCCATCCGCCACGCTGTCAGTCGGTCGCCGGGCGTCGCCTCTTCGTTTTTCCTGGGGCAACGCGGGCGGTTATTGGAGCCCGCAGACGCTACGCTCTTGTACGAGGAATATGAGATCGTCGCCTCTGTTCTCGGCGCAGAGGCGCAGGACGTTCTCTCGCCAGCCGTGATTTGGCTCTCGGCGCGCATCCTCCGGAAGGAGGACGCCGCTGTCTAACTTCAACATCGAGAACATCCAGGCCATAGTAGCCAACGGATACATCCATCACGCGGAGAAAGCGTTTGGTTCCAACGGTGCCAGTGGAATTCGGGCGCTTCTCAACAGCGTGAAGCTCATCTTCCAGCGCTGCCCTCCAGAAAAACTCCCGGGCACGCTGACGGTCGCAGTGGGCATCCAAGCCACGCCGCTCTCGCCGGCAATCGCAACGCTCGGTTCGCCGACTGCCTGTTCCGACTATGCCGATGTAGGTCGTTTCCTCGTCGCGAACCCTCCAGCATCACATGCGTTCGTCGAAATCTCAGCTGATGGTAGTTTCAGGCTGCTCACGCTAACCCAGGACGCCGACCTAAAAGCGCTGGCGCAAGAGGCGTTGATCTATCGGTTCGACGGCAGCGCCGAGCGCATCCTAGCGAAGGATTTCGAGGATTTTGTGCCGTCGATCTCGCCCATGCTGAAGAGCAATTTCGCGACGCCAACGCTGAGCAGCCTGGAGGAGGCCTTCGACTACTACTCGAAGTACGTACTCGAGACGAATTGTCGGCTCCTCAAGGACGTCTGGGAAGGCGGCGTGGACGGACCGCGCTTGGTCCTGGTGAACAAGCCCGAGGCGATGATGCGCGACTCGCTCACGCAAGCCCTAGAGCTTCTTCTCCGTGACGTCACCGTGAAGCCCGAACAGAACACCGACGAGACAAAGCCTGTCGATATCAGAGTGAGCTGGTTCGCTTCGGGCGCGACGGCGTTAATCGAAATCAAATGGCTCGGAAAGGCGACAGCAAAGTCCCAAAACCAAGGGGCCGATCCCACCTATACCGAGTATAGCGCTTCCCGCGCGCAATCGGGAGCAAACCAGTTAGCTGACTATATGGATCGCGAGGTTCGCCATTCGGGAGCCACCGCACCTACAGGGTATCTCGTCGTTTTCGATGCCCGTCGAAAGGGCATTAAGGGAGCGACTGACGCCTTGACCGGGTCCGACGCCATGGCCTTCTCCAATGATGTCATCGCGTTCGATCCTGACCATTCCAAGATGCGAGCGGACTTCGAGCCGCCGATTAGGTTCTTCATGAATCCCAGAAAGTCGTTCTTCAAAGCTGCCTGACATGCTGCTCAGCCAGAGAGACAGACTATCGACCGCGAACGTTGACGAGGGCGCTCACGAATGTTGGCTGCGGGAAGTAGTCTCTCGACCGTTCGCTCAGGATCATCTTAAGTCCTTACGCCTTCTGTTCGGAACATCCGATCTTACCTCACAAACGCCAGAAGCTGCCTGCCTGCTTTCGGCCCCAAATAAACTGCGAGTCGACGAAGAGCGGCATTGAGACGCCCGTCAGCTGGAGGAGTGCAAGAGTGCCTGTCTTGTTCTGCAATGTCTCATGGATGAAGCATTACGCCGGGCGCAGCGTTGACGACCCTCCGCTTGGCGGCGGTGGGTTTCCGCAGACCGAAGGCTACTGCGGCGAAGAGTGCAACTTCGTGCCTGGCGACGACGGCTACATCTACGGCCACTTCGAGACAATCAAGGGAAAGTTGGACCGGCAAGTGCGCATCGAGAACCTTGGGGCCGCAAGGTCGGACGATTTTGTCGACGGCGTGGATATCGTGTGGACGGCCCCGGAAGAGGGCAACGATCCGCGCGTGGTTGTCGGGTGGTATCTCGACGCGCGGCTCTATCGACTTCGCCAGCGCTTCAGTGGCGACGAACCTTCTGTCCAGCATCGCGAAGACGAAATCAGGTCGTTCCGTGTCAGGACACGAGTTGAGAATGCATTCCTGCTGCCACCGAAGCAGCGGACTATGCGGTTGAGCCGCGGCGAAGGGTGGAGCGGCCAGACCAGTTGGTGGTACGCGGAGGAAACAACCAATCGGGAAGCCAGGAAGTTCGTTAGAGAGGTAGTGGCGGTCATCAACGGGCAGCCCGTGCATGCGATGCAGGCTTCGCGCGATGGCCGGCAGGTTGGCCGCGCCGGGCGGGCGGGAGCGGCTGCTTCCGCGGTCTATCGGCGCTACGTCCGGGAATACGAGGTCGAAGTCCACCCCCAGCATGACAAGTTGCACAAGCGGTTCGTTGCGTTTCTTCGCAACCGCCATCCGGAGGTAGAATTCTCCCCGTGCTTTCGCGATGATCTGCGTTACGCGGTCGAAGGCGAGCCGCTTGTGATGGTTGAGATCAAGCCCGCTGATGCGGCCACGGTGCGCTTCGCGATCCGCGCAGCCATTGGCCAGTTGCTCGACTACCGGCAGCATCAAGGGTGGAAGGATCGCCAGATGATCCTCGTCGGTGCGGAAGTAACGCGCACGGATGACCTGCACCTAGCGTTCGACAACGGATTTGGCCTGGCATGGCCCGTTGGCGCAGTTGGTTTCGAGATGCGTTGGCCTGGCAAAACGAAGTAGATCATAGGGAGGCAGGAGGCGAGACCTGAACCTTGCCGCAGGGTTACGGTCATTGAGCTTAGTTGATCGGCGGCTCACTGATATGACTCTCTTGGCTCGTAAGCGAGATGACTGCTTATCGCAATTCACCCCGCAAGCAGACGGTCAACGGCCCTTTCCCGTCAACAGTGCCCCGCAAACGGTAATTGCGCAAGCAATGGCCAACGGTTGGTATGGGGCCGATCGCTGTCCGCGAGTGAATCAAATGGGTTCCATCTTCCTAAGCTCGGCGCCCAAGGTGACATCAACCATTTCCCGGGCATCGAATGCCGACATGCCCGATGCTATTAGATCGTGGATCTCATCTCTCATCCGAAGATGATGCTCTGGATATTTTCGAAGCCCCTGGGGAAGCCTTACTCCACCCCGAAATGCGTGCCTCGCTCCATCACTTGTTTCGAGCCATTCGATGAAGGAGTCGGGGATGAACTGGAACTGTGAAGGTGCCTGCACCAATTGCGGCGTTAGACAATGCCAATGCCCGCGCACCTCTACAACCGAATGGAAGATGAGATCCGAACCGTAGATCAGCCATCCACAAACATGACGGCTCATCCGATCCGGATCATTTGCCGCCTGTGCGAAGCAGTTTACATGGCAATCGTATGGAAGCATGCCAGCGGCCAACAACTGCTCTTCGGGCGGCCGCGTGACAGTGACACGCGGCAGGGCGAGAACCTCCGCAAGGGTGTTCGCCTCCCATTCGGTCGGCGGGAATGCCATTTTCTCGGCATTCCGCAAGGCTAGCTCGCCCAGTTCTTTCTTTCGGAGCGTGTTATTAGCCGTTGTGTCGTTGCCCATGTCGCTGTCGCTCAATCACTAGTTATCAGTTCTGTCCGACCAGGGGGTGCTAATGACGGAGATGGTGTGGGTTACAACTGCCTGCAAGCTGCCGCATGTTCGTCACCTTGCAAAGTCCCATTTGGTGAAGGTTTTCAAACGCGGGCCGAGGTCGGCCCCGCACGCACCCTCGCGCCGCGGCCCGCATCGACAAACCTTCACCAAGGTTGCCAGTCAGCAGCGCGCATTTTGCATTCAAGTGGAATCACTTGGCACCGCAGAAATGCGGCTATGATAAATAGACGGAGCCGGATGCTAGATCAATCTGAACATATCCCGCTCTAGTCGGGACGGCGATAGGCCTGGACTTCGCCCGGTTCGCTCAGGCTCTGCAGGGTGCCGGGTGCGGCGCCGCCGATCCAGCCCAGCACCGAGCGGGCGAGTTCGGCGCCGGCCAGTCGGAAGTTCTCGTTGACGACCAGCAATTCGCTGCGAAACAGGTGCAGAAGCTCCGACGATTGTTTGGACACCACATCGACATCGCGGCCAAGCTTGAGGCCGGCGTCTTCGATGCCGGCGACGATGGCGAGCGTCGCGGCGGCGGCGCTGCTGATGAAACCGTCCGGGCGGCTTTCGCGGCGCATCAGCTGCGCGGTCCGCATTCTGATCTGCTCGATCGAATGATCGATCGAAACGGTGTTGAACGGAATCTCGCTGGCGCCGACCTCGCTCAGCGCATCGGCAAAGCCTGCGAGCGTGTGGCCGTGATAGGTCAGCTCGACCGGCGGCGCCAACAGAGCCAGGCGGCGGCGGCCGAGGCCGGCCAGATGGCGCACTGCCTCGGCTGCGAAAGCGTAATTGTCGAAATCATGGTAGGGATGGATCAGCCCCATATCGGTGCGGCCATGCGTGGCAAAGGGGATGCCGCGCTCCAGCATATAACGGGCCCTCGGATCGTTCGGCTGCGTGCGCGAAATGATGACGCCGTCGGCTGAACCGGTTTCCACGAGGTAGCGGATCGGGTCGAGCGGATCCTGCGAGCGCGAGTAGGGTGTCACGATCAAATGGTAGGGCGTGTCGGCAATGACTTCGGAAACGCCGTAGATGATATCCGAGACAAAGCTCATGATCTCGTGCTCGGTGTTGAGCACCAGGCTGATGACATTGGTCTTGCCGGTGCGCAGGCGGACGCCGGCACGGTTGGGCCGATAACCGATCTGCTTGGCGACAAGCTGGACGCGCCGCCTGGTCTCGGCGCCGATCTCGGGCGCATCCTTCAGCGCGCGCGACACGGTGGTGACGCCCAGCCCGGTCATGAAGGCGAGCGTCTTCAGTGTCGGCCGGCCCTGGCCCGACGCTTCGTCGGCCTTCTCTTTTTGATGCCTGTTCATTCATCCCGCCCCGTCAGGCGCATAACAGTTGCCGGACAGGCCGGCAATCGGCCGGCCGCGCGTTCGCCGCGGGCCCTCACCGAATGAAACCGCTATATACTGAAACGTTACAGATTGTCACGACCATCGCCATATCACTGGTGACAGATGCAGAACGAGCGGTGCTGCAGTCGGTGCAAAACCGTGATTGGAACGGGCTTTTCCGTTTTTTTGGCGTCGCAGCATTCCATTTTGCAGTGCAACCCCTCTTGTTGCGATGCGGTAGGCCGACGCGCCGTGCGATTTTATTCGCGCTTCGAAAAAACTTGATGCCACCTTCGCCTGAGGGGTTGCGCGCCTCAAGCAATTGCCGTATCGAAAATCTGTAACGTTTCAGATTCTGGGAGGAACGAAATGCGATACCAACTCATGACTGCTGCGCTGGCAGTGACGACCGCGCTGCAATTTGCCGGCCCGGCGGCCGCGACGGATCTGGAAGTCACCCATTGGTGGACCTCCGGCGGCGAGGCGGCAGCGGTCGCCGAACTCGCCAAGGCTTTCGACGCAACCGGCAATCACTGGGTTGACGGCGCCATCGCCGGCTCCGGCGGCACGGCGCGGCCGATCATGATCAGCCGCATCACCGGCGGCGACCCGATGGGCGCGACCCAGTTCAATCACGGCCGGCAGGCGGAAGAATTGGTGCAGGCCGGGCTGATGCGCGACCTCACCGATCTCGCCACCAAGGAAAAGTGGACGGAAATCGTGCAGCCGAAGAGCCTGCTCGACGGCTGTACCCTCGACGGCAAGATCTATTGCGTGCCGGTCAATATCCACTCCTGGCAGTGGCTGTGGCTGTCGAACGCGGCCTTCGAAAAAGCCGGCGTGCCGGTGCCGAAGAACTGGAATGAATATGTCGCTGCGGCGCCCGCGCTTGAAAAGGCAGGCATCCAGCCGCTAGCAGTCGGCGGCCAGCCCTGGCAGGCCTCCGGCGCTTTCGACGTGCTGCTCGCGGCGGTCGGCGGCACCGACGCCTTCCTCAAGGTCTACAAGGACAAGGACGCGGAATTCGCCGCCGGGCCCGAGGTCGCCAAGGTCTTCAAGGCCGCGGACGACGCCCGCAAGATGGCCAAGAACACCAATGTGCAGGACTGGAACCAGGCCACCAACCTGGTCATCACCGGCAAGGCCGGCGGCCAGATCATGGGTGACTGGGCGCAGGGCGAGTTCCAGGTTGCCGGCCAGACCGCCGGTAAGGACTATACTTGCCTTCCGGGCCTCGGTCTCAACGAGGTCATCGCCACCGGCGGCGACGCTTTCTACTTCCCGCTGCTGAAGGATCCCGAAAAATCGAAGGCACAGGAAGTGCTGGCCCACACGCTGCTCGATCCCAAGACGCAGGTCGCCTTCAATCTCAAGAAAGGTTCGCTGCCGGTGCGCGGCGACGTCGACCTCAAGGCGGCGAACGACTGCATGAAGAAGGGGCTCGAAATTCTCGCCAAGGGCAATGTCATGCCTTGGACCGACCAGCTGCTTTCGCAGGATACGCAGAAGCAGAAGGAGGATCTTTTCTCCGAGTTCTTCGCCAAGCAGGACATGACCGTGGAAGATGCGCAGAAGCGCTTCGCCGCCATTGTCGGTTCGGCCGATTGAGCGATCGACCGACCGCCTCACTCCCGCCCCTGCAAACGCAGGGTCGGGAGCTCGGGTCAAGGCCTCTTGACCCTCCGGCCCTTACCCGATCCAGCGCGGCTGTGCAGATGAGCAAGAGCGAACGCCCTAGCCAACTCTTTCGCAACCTCAATGCGAAAATCGCCTCGATCCCAATGATCCTCACAGCGCTGGTGATCTTTGTCGGCGGCAGCGCGTGGACGGTGCTTTATTCCTTCACCAGTTCGAAGCTCCTGCCACGGCTGAATTTCGTCGGGCTCGACCAGTACTACCGGCTGTGGTCGGTGCCGCGCTGGCTGGTCTCGATCGAGAACCTGTTGATCTACGGCGTGCTGTCGCTGCTGTTCTCGCTGGTGATCGGCTTCCTGCTTGCCGCCCTGCTCGACCAGAAGATCCGGTTCGAGGACACGTTCCGGACCATTTTCCTCTATCCCTTCGCCCTCTCCTTCATCGTCACCGGCCTCGTCTGGCAGTGGTTGCTCAACCCCGAGTTCGGGATCCAGGGAGTGGTGCGCAGCCTCGGCTGGGAGAGCTTCAGCTTCAATCCGCTCTATGATTCCAGCATCGTCATCTACGGCATATTGATCGCCGCTCTCTGGCAGGGCACCGGGCTCATCATGTGCCTGATGCTGGCCGGCCTGCGCGGCATCGACGAGGATATCTGGAAGGCAGCGCGGGTCGACGGGATACCGACCTGGAAGACCTATCTGTTCATCATTATGCCGATGATGCGGCCGGTCTTCATCACCACGCTCGTCATCATCGCTGCCGGTATCGTCAAGATCTATGACCTGGTTGTCGCCCAGACCAGCGGCGGGCCCGGCATCGCCTCCGAAGTCCCGGCCAAATATGTCTATGACTACATGTTCTTCGCCCAGAACCTCGGTCAGGGGTTCGCCGCCTCGACCATGATGCTGCTGTCGGTGATCATCGTCATCGTGCCGTGGGCCTATCTCGAGTTCGGAGGCAAGAAGCGTGTCTGACCATACCGTTTCATTGCCCGCTATTGGCGGCGCCGGCGGGCTCGAAGCCTACGGGCCGAGCGGACCGAAGCCGCGCCACACGTTCTCGCGCCGCAACATCTTCCTCTACGGCACGCTGATCGTGGTGGCGCTCTACTATCTTTTGCCGCTCTACGTCATGGTGGTGACGTCGCTCAAAGGCATGCCCGAGATACGCCTCGGCAACATCTTCTCGCCGCCGATGGAGATCACCTTCGAGCCTTGGGTCAAGGCCTGGTCGAGCGCCTGCACCGGGCTCAACTGCGACGGGCTGTCGCGTGGCTTCTGGAATTCGGTGCGCATCACGATCCCGTCGGTGATCCTGTCGATCGCGCTCGCCTCGGTGAACGGCTATGCGCTTGCCAACTGGCGCTTCAAAGGTGCCGACACCTTCTTCATCATCCTGATCGTCGGCGCCTTCATCCCCTATCAGGTGATGATCTATCCGATCGTCATCATCCTGCGCGAAGTCGGCCTTTACGGCAGCCTCAGCGGCCTGGTGATCGTCCATTCCATCTTCGGCATGCCGATCCTCACACTGTTGTTCCGCAACTACTTTACCTCCATGCCGGAGGAGCTGTTCCGGGCAGCGCGTGTCGACGGCGCCGGCTTCTGGGGCATTTATTTCCGCATCATGCTGCCGATGTCGCTGCCGATCTTCGTCGTCGCCATCATCCTGCAGGTGACCGGCATCTGGAACGACTTCCTGTTCGGCGTCGTCTACACCCGCCCCGACACCTATCCGATGACGGTGCAGCTCAACAACATCGTCAACTCGGTGCAAGGCGTGAAGGAATACAACGTCAACATGGCAGCCACCATCCTGACCGGCCTGGTGCCGCTGATCGTCTATTTCCTGTCCGGAAAATTGTTTGTGCGCGGCATCGCCGCCGGCGCGGTGAAAGGATGATGGCGATGAACGCAAACGGCAGCATTGCGGCAAACGGCACCAGCGTCTCGATCCAGAACCTGTCGCTGAATTTCGGTGCGATATCGGTGCTGCAGACGCTCAACCTCGATGTCGCCGAAGGCGAATTCATCGTGCTGCTCGGCCCGTCCGGCTGCGGCAAGTCGACCTTGCTCAACTGCATTGCCGGGCTGCTCGACGTTTCCGAAGGCCGCATCTTCATCAAGGGCAAGAACGTCACTTGGGAAGAGCCCAAGGATCGCGGCATCGGCATGGTGTTCCAGTCCTACGCGCTCTATCCGCAGATGACGGTGGAGAAGAACCTGTCGTTCGGGCTGCGCGTTGCCGGCCTCGCCAAGGACGAGATCGCCAAGCGCATCGCCCGGGCCGCCGAGATCCTGCAGATCGAACCGCTTTTGCATCGCAAGCCGGCGGCGCTGTCCGGCGGCCAGCGCCAGCGCGTGGCGATCGGGCGCGCACTTGTGCGTGACGTCGATGTCTTTCTGTTCGACGAACCGCTCTCCAACCTCGACGCCAAGCTGCGCGCGGAGTTGCGCGTCGAAATCAAGCTGCTGCATCGCAAGCTCGAGAACACCATGATCTACGTCACCCACGACCAGATCGAGGCGATGACGCTGGCCGACCGTATCGCGGTGATGAAGGGCGGCGTCATCCAGCAGCTCGATGCGCCGCAGACCATCTATAACCGGCCGGTCAACCGGTTTGTCGCCGGCTTCCTCGGCTCGCCGGCAATGAACTTCCTCGACGGCAGACTGGAGCAAGCGGCAGGCGACTGGCACTTCGTCGCCGAGGATGTGCGGATACCGCTTGCCACCTATGCTTTCGAGAAGGACCCGGTGCCAGGGCCGGCCGTGTTCGGCATCCGCCCCGAGCACGTGGCGTTCAACAGCGGCACGGGATGGCCGTTCGCAGCCACGGCAAATGTCGAGGTCGTCGAGCCCATGGGTTCCGACACGCTGGTCTGGCTGAAGCTCGCCGGCCAGAATTTCACGGTGCGGGTGACAGCCGAGCGCACGCCAAACAACGCCGAGGCGGTCGGCATCGGTTTTGACCCGATGCGCGCCTCGCTTTTCGACGCCGCCACAGGTAACCGCCTCTAGAGCATGATTTAGCCTCCCAAGACTCTCCCACTCCCCAAGACTCTTCCACTCCCGCAAGACTCATCCCCCCCAAAACTAACCATCCACAAGAAAACGGACAGAGACGATGAACTGGTCATTCCAACTTTACAGCGCCCGCAATTTCCAGCCCTGGGAGGGCGTGCTCAAGATGCTGGGGGAGCTTGGTTACAGCCAAGTCGAAGGGTTCGGCGGCGTCTATGACGATCCCAAGGCGTTCCGGGCCGAACTCGACAAGAACGGCCTTGCCATGCCGACCGGGCATTTCTCGATCGACGCGCTCGAGAAGGATTTCGACGGCGTGCGCAGGACGGCCGACGCGCTCGGCATCACGCTGCTCATCTGCCCGTTCCTGAACGCCGAGTTCAGACCGGCCGACACAGCCGGCTGGCGCGGCTTCGGCGAACGCCTGGCCAAGGTCGGCGAGACGGCCAGGAAAGCCGGCTATGGCTTTGCCTGGCACAACCATGATTTCGAGTTCAAGGCGCTTGCCGACGGCTCGGTGCCGCAGGACCATATCCTGTCCTCCGCGCCCGACATCGGCTGGGAGATGGACGTCGCCTGGGTGGTGCGCGGCGGCGTCGATCCGCTGCCCTGGATCGAGAAGCACGGCAAGCGCATCGTCGCCGTCCATGTCAAGGACTTGGCCAAGCCGGGCGAGGGCCTCGACGAGGACGGCTGGTCGGATGTCGGCCACGGCACCATCGACTGGCCCGGCCTGATCAAGGCGCTGCGCGCCAAAAGCGCCGCAAAATACTACGTCATGGAACAGGACAATCCCAACGATATCGAGCGCTTCGCCCGCCGCTCGATCGCAGCCGCCAAGACCTATTAGGAGCACACCAGCATGGCAACAAAACTTGGCATTGGCGTTATCGGCTGCGGCAACATCTCGAAGGCGTATTTCTCGCTGGCGCCGCTGTTTCGCGGCATCGAGATGCGCGCCTGCGCCGACATCAACATGGAAGCGGCGAAAGCGCGGGCAAAAGAGTTCAAACTGCGCGCCGAGACCGTCGAGGGGCTGCTCAAGGCCGACGATATCGACATCATCGTCAACCTGACCATTCCGGCGGTGCATTACGAGGTGTCGAAGCAGATCCTCGACGCCGGCAAGCACGTCTATTCGGAGAAGCCCTTCGTGCTGTCGGTCAAGGAAGGGCTCGACCTGAAAAAACGGGCGGAAAGCAAGGGGCTGCGCATCGGTTCGGCCCCCGACACCTTCCTCGGCGGCGCGCACCAGCTTGTCCGCGACCTGATCGACACCGGCAGGCTCGGCAGAATCACCAGCGGCACCTGTCATGTGATGAGCCATGGCATGGAGCACTGGCATCCCAATCCGGACTTCTTCTTCCAGCCGGGCGCCGGGCCGGTGCTCGACATCGGACCCTATTACATCACCAACCTGATCCAGCTGATCGGGGCGGTGAAGCGGGTCGCCGCCTTCGCTTCGATCCCGATGACGGAACGCATCATCAGCTCGAAGCCGCGCGCCGGTGAAAAGATCCCGGTCTCCACGCCGACGACGATCCACGGCGTGCTGGAATTCGAGAACGGCGCCATGGTGACGCTCAACACCAGCTGGGATGTCTGGAGCCATGGCCACGCGCCGATGGAACTCTATGGCGAGGCGGGCACGGTGTTCGTGCCGGATCCGAACTTCTTCGGCGGCGAAGTGCGCTACACCGAAGCCGCCAAACCGGTGAAGAAGCTGCGGAAATGGCCGCATCCGTTCGGCGTGCCTAACGAGATGCATTCGCAAGGCATGATGGCCAACTACCGCACCGCCGGTTTGGCCGACATGGCGATCGCGATCAGGGAAGGTCGGCCGCACCGCTGCTCGATGGAACTGGCGCTGCATGCCGTCGACGTCATGACCGGCCTGTTGCGTTCGGGCGAGACCGGAAAGTTCGTCGCCATGCAGACCAGCTGCGAGCGGCCCGCGGCACTCGGCGTCAAGGCGGCGAAGGAGCTGCTGGCGAAGAAGAAAACCAAGTAGGCGGCGCGCCTCCCAAGCACCGCAAAAAGCCTCTCCCCGTTTGCGCGGGGAGAGGCTAAGGGTGGCAAGTTCGACTGCCCCACTGTCGCTGCGGCAGCCGTCGGGCTCGTTTCGATTTGAGGATTTCCCATGCCGAATGTCCCCGCCGAAAACCGCTACGAGAAGATGGTCTACAATCGCTGCGGGCGGTCCGGCCTGAAGCTGCCGGCGATCTCGCTTGGGCTGTGGCACAATTTCGGCGACGACACGCCGCATAGAACCAAGCAGGCGATCGCGCGCAGGGCGTTCGATCTCGGCATCACGCATTTCGACCTCGCCAACAATTACGGCCCGCCGCCCGGCTCGGCGGAGCGGGCGTTCGGCGAGATCCTGCGGACGGACTTTGCCGGTTATCGCGACGAGCTGATCATCTCGACCAAGGCCGGCTACGAAATGTGGGCAGGACCTTATGGCGAATGGGGCGGCCGCAAATATGTCCTGGCCAGCCTCGACCAGAGCCTGAAGCGGATGGGGCTCGACTATGTCGACATCTTCTATTCGCACCGCTTCGACCCCGACACCCCGCTGGAGGAAACGATGGGCGCGCTCGATCACGCGGTGCGCTCGGGCAAGGCGCTCTATGCCGGCATTTCCTCCTATAATTCGCAGCGCACCCGCGAGGCCGCCGACATATTGAAGCAGCTCGGCACGCCTTGCGTGATCCATCAGCCGAGCTATTCGATGCTCAACCGCTGGGTCGAGGATGATGGCCTGCTCGATACGCTGGAGGGGCTTGGTGTCGGCTCGATCGTGTTCTCGCCGCTGGCGCAAGGCATGCTGACCGACAAATATCTCGGCGGCATCCCCGATGGCAGCCGCGCCAGCCAGGGCAAGTCGCTGCGCCCGGCATTCATCAACGACAAGTCGATCGCCAATATCGAGGCGCTGAACGTCATCGCCCGTCGCCGCGGCCAGACGCTGGCGCAGATGGCGCTGGCCTGGGTGCTGCGCCGGGGCAGGGTGACGTCGGCGCTGATCGGCGCCAGCCGGCCGGAACAGGTCGAGGATTGCGTCGGCGCGCTTGAGGCGCTCGACTTCAGCGATGCCGAGCTCGCCGAGATCGACACCTTTGCCCGCGAGTCGGACATCAATCTCTGGGCGGCATCGGCCGAGCGCAAGGGGCCGCCGAGGAAGTAGGCGACGACGGCATCTGGTCGCCGAATGAAGGCTTAGATACGCATTCTAAGGAAGGTCGTTACGATCGATTCGGGGTTAGGCCATGAATCAGGAAATCCGGCTTTTTGGCGCCATTGCGGTCCGCCCCGCCGTCGTTGCGCTCATACCTCGGTTCGAAGCGGCCACGGGATTCACAGTTGTGGTCAGGTGGGAGCTCAATCCGACAGTAAAGAAGCAGATTGAAGCTGGGGAAGGTTTTGACCTCGTCATCACCAATCCGGACCTGGTTCAGGATCTGACTGCCTCGGGAAAGGTCAAGGAGGGGACCCAGGTGGCGTTTGGCCGGATAGCAATGGGGGTGGCAGCCAAGGCAGGCAGTCGACCGCTCGACATCGGGTCCGTGGATGCATTCGAACAGGCGTTGAAGAGCGCCAGATCGATCGCCTACGCCAGTGAAGGAACCAGCGGTGGCTACTTCTCCGGTTTGCTGGAACGTTTGGGGATAGCGGATGAGGTGAAGCCCAAGCTGGTGGCCATACCAGGAGGGCAGACAGCGTCGGCAGTAGGCCGTGGGGAAGCCGAGTTGGGGGTCGTTCCCGTGACTTCGATTCTCGCGGCCGCTCCCGAGGTCATGCTTGTCGGTCGGTTTCCGGAAGAACTCCAAAGTTACGTCGACTTCGCCATTGGCATCAGCGCCGATTCGACGGACGCAGAAGCGGCCAAGCAGCTGTCGGAATTTCTGATGTCGGCAGCCGTTGATGACATCCTGGCGGCAAAGGGTGTCGAGCGCCGCTAAAAGCGTGCTTGATAAGCAGCGCTGGGAATCCCCTTCTCAAACACGCTCTAACTTTCGGCTGCCTTGAGGTTCCGCGCGGCTTCCTCGAGCGTCGCTCTGTCGTTGCCAAGCCTGTCGATCAGCTCTTGCGCCTGATCACCGGTTATCCCGGTGCGCATCGCCAGTGCCTCGACCGTCAGAACGTCGGAACTGGCGATCGTTCCAGTGGGACCGTGCTCGGCCGCGCCATCATCTGCCGGCACCGTTGTCGCGTCGTCGAGGTCAAGCTCATGTTTCGCCTGCTGCCAATGACGCTCATGTGCGCCGTGCGGGCGGCCCTCGCGCACCCAGATTTCATAGGCTCGCTGCCGAATTTTTTCATGCCGATCGTCGTCCATGGCGGTTCCTCCCTTGTGGCGTTTTCACCAACGCGGGGAGCGCCGGAACGATCCGATGTTGATGCCGAATTCGCAGACATGCCGGACAAAAGCCGGTTTCTCACCGAACAAACACCGGACATACGCGTTTTGCGGAGGAACCTGCACAGTGGGCCGGCCGTTGAGCCGAGCCTGAGCAAAGGAGATTACAATGGCCGACGAACCGAACGAATCCGCAGCACCGAAGATGACTCAACGTGAAGCTCAGGAAGCCCTGGAGAAGCAGGTCGCGCAGCTGAGGCGCGAGATCAACAAGATCAACCGAACCTTGGCCGAACGCGCGGAAGAGGCGATTGAGGACGCCGGCGATTGGTATGGCAACGCTGCTGAGCGCGCCTCGCGGACGGCACAAGCCCTGCGCAACAGGGCGCAGACAGTGTCCGGGGTTGTCCAGGAGAATCCCGGCACAATATCGTCCGCCTTCATACTCGGAGCGGCCGTAGGGGCGCTACTGGGCCTCGCCTTGGCCGCCACAGACCAGCGCCGCGATCGCTGGTTCTAGTCCCGATCTAAGGTTCCGGGCAGAAACGGCGGGATTGCTCCCGCCGTCATTCAGCAAATGACACCGGTCAGGGCGTGGCGGGCTTCTGCGCCGTGCCGAGGGCCGCCTTGGGCGCTGCCGGCGCGGGAGCTGCCGTCTTCATCTTCTCCTCGATCCAGCCGGTGTAATTCGCCAGCCGCGTGTAGATGCCGTAGGCGTTCTTGTGGCCGCAGGCGGTGCTGCCGTCGGCCGGACCTTCGCCCCAGCTGACGACGCCGACCTGCACCGGACCATCGGCGCCGATCATGAACAGCGGTCCGCCGCTGTCGCCGTTGCAGGCGTCGCGCTCGCCGCTTGCGGTGCCGGCGCAGATCATGTTGCCGGTCAGCGGATCGGCCATGTCAGCTGCAATCGCGTTGGAGGCCGCCTCGATGCCCCTTTCCGAGTAACGCATGCGGCGGGCGAGCTCGCCGAGCGCTGCCTTCAAATCATGCGCATAAATCGCCTTGATGCCACTGTTGCAGGTTGCGTTCGGCTGGAGGTCCAGGTCGGCGACCATCAGCGCGGTGGGAAACGTTCCGTCCTGCATCTTGCCCCAACCGGTGACCGTCGTCTTACCGGTGTCCGGTGTCGGCTCACGGGCAATTTTGATGGTCGGGGCATCGGCCGGCGCGGCCAGCCGGATCAAGCCGAGATCGTTGTCCAGCGTCTGCTCGCTATAGCCCTCGTTGACGATGATCTCTGCCGCCTTGTAGCGCTTGCCCTCGCTGAGATCGGTGGCGCCGGTGAGCACGGTGACCACATCAGGCGAAATCGGCCCGCCGTCGTCATTGAGGCAGTGCGCCGCCGTCAGCACCCATTGCGGCGCGATCAGGCTGCCGCCGCAGAACTGCGCATTCGCCTGCGAGGCCGGGCTTTTGTCCAGTCTGTTGGTGGTCAACAATGCCACCTGGAACGGGTAAGCGCCCTTCTCGGCCTCTTTGCCGCCGTAGACGCGATCGGCGCCGTCGGGATTCTCCACCCTGGCCTTTGCCCTGGCCTCGGCCACGCGTTTCATCGGCGAGATCGCCGCCTCCGGCCGGGCGGCCGCGTCTCCGGCATGAACGGAATTGACGGCCGGCACGGCCGCCGCGATGCCGAGCAGCGCGGCGGCGGCAATCGGTCTGAACCTATGGATGATCTTCACCTCGAACCCCCTGAGACGATGTTCCCGACAGGTCAGTCGCCGACGCATGATCCACTGAAATGGAACCGGCCGGTGAGATCATGCTCCACGGCGAAGCACGATCCGTCACAAAGCCGAGTACCATTTCTGCTAGTCGTGCTGTCGAGCCAAACCCGCCCAAAATCCTATAGCCCTCCACGGGCTATGTGGAAGCAATTTGTCGTTGCCAATGTTGGATTATTTTAGGCAGTATACCGTTGCAGGCTTTTTTGGCGGGGACCTAAACTGGCTGCACTGAATAATGGCCCGGTAAAGACACCGGTAACTAATTTCATTTTTCTGCGCCACCACGATCTCGACAATATTTCTGTATCTTGATCCAGTCCTTGCTGACTTTTGGGAGAGTCTCACCATGACAAAACTGACACAGTGCATTATTGCGTCCGCGTTGCTTTCCACCGCAATGTGGGCGGTTCCTGCCTTGGCTGCCGAGCCAGGTTCCGCCAATGCCGGCAACGGCGAAAGCATGCGGGATGTGACATCGGGCGATTACAAGCCTGGCCGGGCGAAACCGATCGCCCCGCCGAAACTGACCGAGGACGAGGCCAACCGCGCCGCGCCGCTCACCGACGGAGCAACGGCCGTCAAATCCTATGGCATCGTCGGCCGCTCCGCCGATGGCAAGGACATCAAGATCGATCCGAACGAGACGCTGAAGGACCTTGTCATCAAGGAAATGAACGCGCCCGCCGAGGGACAGAAGTCCGAGAATTCCGGGCTGAGCGGAGGCGAAGAGGCCGGCCGCCAGGTGTTCGGGACGGACGACCGCGAGCAGATCAAGAACACCAAAACCTACCCGTTCACGGCGATCGGCTATCTCGAAGGCAAATCGAAGAGCGGCAGCTATGGCAGCTGCTCGGCGACGCTGATCGGCCCGCGCACGGTGCTCACCGCGGCGCACTGCCTCTACAGCCACGAAGACAAGGCCTGGCTGGACGATATCCTGTTCGTCCCGGCTCTCAATGGCAAGACCGCCGACGACGCACCGTTCGGCGCCTTCACCTATGAAAGCGCCTATATCGTCCAGGGCTTCATCGACAATTACCAGGGCTTTTACGGCTCGGTCGTGCCATGGGATCTCGGCATCGTCACCTTGAAGCAGGATGTCGGCACCAACCTCGGCTGGCTGGGCTATGCCAATTATGTGGATCTCGGCGATTTCACCGCCAACATCGTCGGCTATCCCGGCGACAAGCCGATGGGCACGATGTGGAAGGCGACCTGCGAAGTGCTCGCCGAACACATCGCCACCGAGTATTTCCAGTACGACTGCGACACCTATCCAGGATCGAGCGGCAGCTCGGTCTATGCCTACGACAATGGCTCCAAGCAGCGCGTCATCACCGGCGTGAACGTGGCCGAGAGCCCGGATGCCAACACAGCCGTGCGTCTGAACGCCATCAACGTCCAGTGGATCAACAGCCTGTACAAATAGGCCTGCAGAGTTTCCGCCGCGATCGTCGCGGAAAACCGGCCGGCGGCGGAGCATTTCCGTCGCCGGCTTTCGCATTTTCGGGAATTATCTGGACTGGGCCGAGGGTGGCGCCTGGCGGACATAGTTCTCGATCGGCTGCGCGAAAGTCGGTGAACCGGCCTTGCGCTCCTTGTCGATATAGCCGGCAAAATAGCTCCAGAAGGAAGCGGCATAGTCGCGGAAATAGGAGTCGGCGACCTGACGCGAGCACAGCCTGCCTTCGACGCAGAAGGAAAGGCGGTTGAGGAAATAGACGATGCGGTCGAAATTGTCGCTGAACTCGGCCAGCGGCATGTCGCCGCCGGTTGCGCTCATCGCTTCGATGCCGATGCGCTGTCTGAACACCTGTTCCTCGGTCGGCGTCGGATTGGCACTGAGCAGATTGCCGTATTTGGCGTTGAGCGCCGCCAGGCGTTGCTTGAGGGCCCGTTGCGCCTGCTGGTAATCCTTGCTTTCCCAGAGCTCGACCAGCGACATCGTTTGCTCGACGCGCTTCTGCTCCTGGTTCGCCAGGAACTGGTAGACCGAAAAGATCAAGGTGAAGATGATCGCCAGGCGCACCAGCAATCCGGACCAGGCATAGACGAGCATGCGCCAGTCGCGATCGGTGAATGGGTTCGCCTCCTTCTTGACCTCGTGATTGCTCACCCACGGCAGGCCTTCGACGGTTTCCGGCAGCGACACCGGCTTCTTTTGCGGTACCGGCGCTGTCACTGCCTGCTGCGTTGCGTTGCCCCCCGCTTTCGTCATCCGCAGCTGTCCAGTTCTATGGTGGCGGACGGGTCGAGCACGATGCCCGGCGCCTCCAGCTTCTTCTTCAGGCAATCCAGCTGCGCCCGCGAAACGATGAACTGCACGTCAGGCGCCACCTGCGCCTTGCCCGGCGACGGCAATGGTTCGACCACGCCGCGTGAGGTGCAACTGCTGAGATCGACGACAACGGCGGCGTTGCCGGTTTTGGCGATCTGGTCGTACTGGTCGAGAAAGCAACTCGCCAGTTCGGAATTGATGACGACCTCCTTGGCGCAGAGGCCGCAAGCCTCGTCCGCCGAAGCATTGGCGGCCAGCAACAGCCCGGCGACAAGGCCGGCGGTTGTTGCGCGCCACGAAAATACGATCCTGTTCACGAACGCCCTCATCCGTTCCGTTCGGCCGCCGACAGCGGCGGTCGAAGAATGTTCATTATCAGCCGATTAGGCAAGAGGCCCGGCCGGGCACCTGACCCCGCCTCAGGCGCGCGGCACCGTCTCCATCGGGAAGATCATCACGGCGCCCTTCGACCCCTTGTCGTCGGTCAGCCGCATGGCCGACCGCGTCGCCGGCGCCATGCCGATATCGGCCAGCATGTCGGCGAAGCTTGGCTGTCCCAGTCCGCGCGTTACCGAGACAACCCCCTCTTGCGCCAGGAAACTCAGATCCTGCTTCTCGCTCTGCGGCGGTGCTTCGGTCAAGACGGCGATCATCCGCTCCATGCCGAAGCTGGTGTCGGTGAATTTGAACAGGCCTTCCTCGAGCACGGCGCCTTCGGTCAGGCGCTCGGCAAGAAAATGCTGGATGGAATAGTCGGAGCCGACATAGAGCACGTTGATGTCGACCAGGTTGGTCGAACCGTTCCTGGCCAGCACGTGGACCTGATCGTCGGGCGAAACACGCGGCACCGTCGACGGTTCGATCGGCTGCAGCGTGTCGCTGTCAAAACGCTTGATCCGGAACTCGACGCTGACCTCTTCCGGCCGATAGTCGGAAGCGGCGGCCAGCCTCGACAGTCCGACGGCGCGGAAGATTTTCGTCAGATTCCCTGCGGCCGCCTCGATCAACTTTTCGCGGCCGTCCGGATGAATGACGATCAGCGGCGGCTTGCTGCCATCCTTGAGCGTCATGTCGCCCGAAGCCGGCAGGAACCACAGCGCCGGCGTGTCGGTGGCATCTTCTGCGGCGCCGGCAATGGCGTTCTCGCGCAGCACTGCGAGACGCAGATCTGCGCTCTTGCCCGGCTCGACCAGCGCGATGTGGAACCCTGAGCTCTCCCTGGCCGCCAGATCGTCGAGAACCGAGTTCGCCAGCGCGGCCTCTTTCTCGAGGCCTTTGGCCGCTGCCGGCCGCGCGACCACGAGCTTGTAGTCGACGGCGAGCTCGGCCAGCCGCGCATAGGCATTGGCGGGGATGTCGGCCAGCTTGAGTGCCGGCTTGCCGCCGAACTCGACCGGCTTGACCCGGCTTTCCAGGTTTTTCGCCGACTGCACCTGGAGATAGCCAAGCGCCTCGGACAGCGGCGACAGCGCCGACGGCAATATTGCGAGGCTGCTGCCGGGGGTGAGGCGATGCAGCAACCCGGCGCCGATCGTGGCTTTGTCGTTCTCGATGACGATTGGCCATTGCATGACCGCCTCGGTCTTGTCGGTGCCGAAGACGCGTGCGTCGAGTTCTCCCTCGAACAGCGGCGTTGGCCGGGTGCGGCCGTCCGCCGAATATTGCTGCAGCACGGCCTGGCCGAGCTGGCGATAGGTGATGTTGGGGCTCTCGGCCAGTTTCGACAGGATGGTGAAGGTGAACAGCCCGAAACGCGGTGCATCGGCCGTGCCCTTGGGCAGCGGCATCTCGGGCGTCGTCTCCACCGTCTGCGCCGCGTAGAAGGCGACCAATTTGCCCTTGGTGGTAGCCTCGGCGCCGGTCGGCGTCAGCTTGAAGGCCGGCTTGCGCTGCCCGTCCTCGTCAAAGCCGCGCGGCGCGGCCGACGCAATCTCGTCATAGGCTCTCACCGCAGCCGCCCTGGCAGCGTCGTCGCCGCCGACCAGATCGGCGAACTCGACCTTGCGTTCCAGCTCGTCGTCGACCTCGGCGGCGCGCGTCGCCGTGCCGGAATGGCAGCAGTCGAACACGGCCCAGATAAAGGCGCCCTTGTCGCGGATAGCGTCGAGCGCGGTGCCGATCTCGTTGTCGACCAGCGCATTGGGCACGCCCTTTTCGCGGTTGACCCATTTGTCGATGTCGGACGGCAAGAAAATCTCGTCGAGGCCGTCCGTCTCGTCGCCCTTGTTCGCTGCCGGCTGCTGCGCGCCGTGACCGGACAAATGCAGGTAGACGAAATCGTCGCGCTGGACCTTGGCGGCAAGATCGGCCAACGCCGCCTTGATCGCCGCATGTGTCGGCGGTCCGTTGGCGCCTTCGACATCCTTGGCGAGCAGCGTGACGTTTTCGGCCAGGAATTTTACCGGCGCGGGCGTGTTCCCCAGGAGGTAATCGCGCACCAGGCCGGCATCGTTTTTCGGTCCGATCAGCCAGTTTTTCTTCGGCAGGTTCGGGTAATCGGTGCAGGCAACAAGCAGCGCATGGTAGGTGCGCGCCGCTGCGAATGCCCGAAACGGCACCAGGCCGGCAGCGGCCAGCGCGGACGTGCCGGCAAGCAGCGTCCGCCGCGTCACTTTGATCATGATTGCTTCCCCAAGCCCGATCGAATTTCCAAGCACGGCCAGCCTGGCCGAGGATTTTGTCAGTATTTTGAATATGGCGCCGCCGGCCAGCCGACCACCGGCTGCGAATAGAAACAGTAGCAAAAATGGCAGTTCGTCGCTATCTCAGTGGAAGAGGTCCGACTGCTTGCGAAATGGCAGCGATCGGCACGGAGCGGCTTGGAACAGGATCATGGCGGCAAGGGATGTACTGACGAAGAACCAGCTTTGCGTTCTCGAGAAGCTCGAGGCCGCCAGCGGCCCGCTCAGCGCCTATACGTTGCTCGACCAACTGCGCGAGCGCGGTTTTCGCGCGCCGCTGCAGGTCTACCGGGCGCTCGACACGCTGGTGAAATCCGGCTTCGTGCACAGGCTCGAAAGCCTCAATTCCTTCGTCGCCTGTGCCGAGCCGCACGACCACAGCCATTCGATGACGGCGTTTGCCATCTGCGACACCTGCGGCCAGGTGACCGAGTTCTCCGACCACGATGTCGGACACCGGCTCGACGAATGGGTGCGTTCGACCGGCTTCGCCGCCAAGAAGGCGGTGATCGAGTTTCGTGGGACATGTGCGAAGTGTTTGGCTGAAGCGGCTTAGCAAGCCCGAAGGCAACACTTCGAAGGCGGCGGGGCAGTATTCACGCCTCGCTGGTGGGCTCACGATGGTTCCTATGGTTTGGCGATAGCCTCCATGAGGCGGAAGCCGCCAGTCAACAAACGACCCGTTGCAGACATTCGGCTATGAAAGTGCAGTCCAAACTACCCTCTCAAGATCGGGAGAGTAGCGTGCGATGATAGCCTGTTGATCATTTTCCTGCGTCAGAATTATCTGCTTCCCAGTAGCGTCACCGAGCAATCGCATAAAGCGGTCAAGGTGCTCAACCTCGGTTTTTCCGCTGACTTGCCTTGGATCGAAGTCGAACTCAATTTCGATAACGGTGAAGAAGTGACATGCAAGCTGAATTGGCCCGACGTAAAAAGACAGTAAGCTGCCTGTTTCGCTTTCCAGGGCCGCTTCGACGCCCAATGGCATCGACTCGATCTTGCCGGAGACACTGAAACTAGCAGGCGGGGTCCATTCCAGGAGGATGTTCCAGACGCCCTGCCAATCTGCCTCAGACGTGTTCAGAACGTAGATGTCTCGCCATGAGCCGTCCCAAGCGAAATCCGATGCTATCTGTTCCCAATTCATGCATGAACCATTCTTGATGACTGCGGTTCTAGCATGACATACGCCATGAGTGCTTTCCACAAATCCCAAGTCCGCTTTCCACCTAGTTTACGGCCTAGCCAACCGGCTTCTTTGAGGTATGCCGGATGTGCAGGATTTCGATTGCATCGGAACGGGCACGATAGAAAACCTTGTAGGGGTAGCGACCTATGAAGAGAACGCGAACGCCAGGAATATCGGTCGCGTGGCCACTTTCTGGAAATTCGGCAAGTCGCGAAATCCCAGCTTGGATCCGAGAAACAACTGAAAGGGCGCCCTGGGGCGCCCGCTCGTCGAGGTAGTTGAAAATCGCCTCGCGTTCGGCAAAGGCCTGCCGCGTAAATCGGACCTTCATAGTCTGCGGCGGGTGTCTGCCGCGCGAACCGTATCCTCATCTACGAAAGTGCCGTGGTCGGCTTCTGCGAGTCCCGTTGTGATGGCGCTGCGCTCTGATTCCGACGTGGCATACACTCCGGTTCGGCGCGCCTCGATGACGCGGGCATAGTCGGCAAGCTCCTCCTGGTCTTCGCGAGGCCAAGCTTCCGCGTGCTTTACCAGGTTCTCGAGTGTCTTCGTGATCATGGGGGCAGTATACCACACCGCTGCTTTTCGTGAACCTTGAGAAAAGATGGCTCAACGGGCGCGTAGGCTGATGAAGGTAGGCCACATCAGAATATTGGGGCTCCTCAACAGGAAGTCGATATCCGTCCCCGCCCTAATGCGCCTCTTCCCAGTTGTTGGCGGCGCGGGCGTCGACGTGCAGCGGCACCGACATCGACACCGCCGGCATGGCCGCGTTCTCCATGACGTGGCACACGACCGGGATCGTCGCCTCGACCTCGGCTTCGATGGTCTCGAAGACCAGCTCGTCATGCACCTGCAGCAGCATGCGGGCGGAAAGCCTGGCTTTTTCCAGGGCATCGTCCATACGGATCATGGCGCGGCGGATGATGTCGGCCGCGGTGCCCTGCAGGCGGGCGTTGATCGAGGCGCGCTCGTTGAAGGCACGGACCGAAGGATTTGACGATCTGATTTCCGGATAGTGGATGCGGCGGCCGAAAATGGTCTCGACGAAGCCGTGCTCGCGGGCATAGGCCTTGGTCGCATCGATATAGTCGCGGATGCCGGGGAAGCGCTCGAAATATTTCTTGATGTAGTCGCCGGCTTCCTCGCGCGCGATCGACAGCTGGTTGGCGAGGCCAAAGGCCGAAATGCCGTAGATGATGCCGAAATTGATCGCCTTGGCACGGCGGCGCACTTCCGAAGGCATGCCCTCGACCGGCACGTTGAACATTTCGGACGCGGTGATGGCGTGGATGTCGGCGCCGTCGGCGAAGGCCTGCTTGAGCTGCGGGATTTCGGCGACGTGGGCCAGCACGCGCAATTCGATCTGGCTGTAGTCGGCGGAAACCAGCTTGTTGCCCTTGTCGGCAATGAAGGCCGTCCTGATCTTTCGCCCCTCGACGGTGCGTACCGGAATGTTCTGCAGATTGGGATCCGAGGACGACAGCCGTCCGGTCGTCGTCGCGGCAAGCGCGTAGGAGGTGTGGACGCGCTTGGTGTCGGGATGGATGAAGCCGGGCAGCGCATCGGTATAGGTCGATTTCAGCTTGGTCAGCTGGCGCCAGTCGACGATCTTACGCGGCAATTCGTGGCCTTCGGCGGCGAGGTCTTCGAGAAGCTGCGCCGAGGTCGACCACTGGCCGGTCTTGGTTTTTGAACCGCCGGGCAGACCCATCCTGCCGAACAGGATGTCGCCGAGCTGTTTTGGCGAGCCGATGTTGATGCGTTCGCCGACCAGCTGGTAGATCTCGTCCTCGAGCCGTGCGGCACCCTGTGCCAGTTCGCCGGAGAGCCGCGACAGGATCTGCCGGTCGACGGAGATGCCGCGCTGCTCCATCCGTGCCAGGACCGGCACCAGCGGCCGTTCCAGCCGTTCATAGACCGAGACCAGGCCCTTGGCGGCAAGCCGTGGCTTCAGCACCTGCCAGAGCCTGAGCGCGACGTCGGCGTGCTCGGCCCCGTAAGCCGTCGCCTTGCCGAGGTCGGCCTGATCGAGGCCGACGAAGCTTCTTCCCGAACCGGCCAGTTCCTTCAGCGGAATGGTCGCGTGGCCGAGCCATTTATCGGCCAGCGCCTCCAGGCCATGGCCACCATGAGTGCCGGCCTCAAGCACGTAGGAGATCAGCATGGTGTCGTCATAGGGGCCGATCTCGATGCCGTGACGGCTCATGACGACAAGGCGGTATTTCATGTCGTGCACGATCTTGAGGACGGATTTGTCCTCGAGCAGCGGCTTGAGCAACGCCAGCGCGTCGCGGATCGGGATCTGGTTTTCGACCGCGCCGCCGCCGAGCAGGTCGCCATTGCCGTTTTTGTGGGCAAGCGGCACGTAGGCGGCGTGGCCGGGCGCGACGGCCATGGCAAGGCCGATCAGTTCGGCCCGCATCGGATCGGGCGAGGAGGTCTTAACGTCGAAGGCGACGATGCCTCTCTCCATCGCCTCGGCGATCCAGACCTTCAGCGTCGCGGCGTCGCGGATGCAGGCGTAGGCGCTGGTGTCGATCTTGCGGGCGGTGGCAGCCTCCAGGCGAAGCGCCGAAAGCAGGGATGGGGTGTCGCCTTGCTTGGCTGCGGCCGGGGCTTCGAGTGCCGCTTTGTCCGACGGCGGTGCGCTCTCGGCGGCCGCGGGCGCGCCAAAACCCATATCGGGGCCATGCGCGGTATCGGCACGCTCTATGGTGACGGGGGTGGCTGGAACGTCGCCCGCGTCGGTTCCGGTCGCTTCGGCCACGCGGCGGGTCAGCGTCGAGAATTCCATGGTCTTGAGAAAGCCGATCAGCCTTGGGCCGTCCGGCGCGTGCAACACGAACTCGTCGAGCCCTTCGGTCACCGGCACGTCGTTCTTCAGCGTCACCAGGTCACGCGAGATGCGCGCCTTGTCGGCATTGGCGATGATCGATTCGCGCCGCTTGTCCTGCTTGATCTCGCCGGCGCGGGCGAGCAGCGTGTCGAGGTCGCCGAACTGTTCGAGCAATTGCGCCGCCGTCTTCGGCCCGATGCCGGGCACGCCCGGCACATTGTCGACCGAATCGCCGGTCAGCGCCTGCAGGTCGATCATTTTCTGTGGCGGCACGCCCCATTTCTCGATCACCTCGGGAACGCCGATCTGGCGGTCCTTCATCGGGTCGTACATGGCAACCGTTGGGCCGACCAGTTGCATCAAGTCCTTGTCGGAAGAGATGATGGTGGTGTCGGCGCTGGCTTCGCAGGCAAGCCGGCAATAGGTGGCGATCAAATCGTCGGCCTCGTAGCCTTCCGTCTCAAGGCATGGCAGGTTGAAGGCCCTGGTCGCCTGGCGGATCAGGCCGAATTGCGGGATCAAATCTTCCGGCGGCGCCGAGCGGTTGGCCTTGTATTCGGGGTAGAGGTCGTTGCGGAAGGTCTTCGACGAATAGTCGAAAATCACGGCGAAATGCGTCGGCACGATGCCGACATCGGTGTTGCGGGCGTCCTGCGTCAGCTTCCAGACCATGTTGCAGAAGCCGAGCACGGCACTGGTCGGCAGCCCGTCGGACTTGCGGGACAGCGGCGGGAGCGCGTGATAGGCACGGAAGATGTAACCGGAGCCGTCGACAAGGAAGAGATGATCGCCTTTTTTCATGGCACGAGGGATAGCGCGGCGCAGCGCCGCGGTCCATGCCAAAGGCGGCTTCCGCCAAGGGTTCCGGCAACACCCTGACAAATGGCGTGCGAGCTTGGCCGGCCCTGCCGGCGTGGCCGGAGCTTTGTTCGCTCACGCCTATGTTACAAAAGTGTAATTTTTGTGCCCTTGAATCGCCACGTTCGCAGACACAGATAAACGCCATCGGCAGTTTTCGCCGAAGTCCGGAGCAAGGCCCGTCCCCCGCCTATCCCGGACACTTGCGGCAGCCTATCCCCCCTCTCCGGGCTGCCGCATCGTTTCGAGTAAGGCCGCCGTGGTTCCCCCTCCACCACGGCGGCATTTTTTTGCCTTTCGATAAGATCCTGCCTTGTGGCCTAACGGTCGCGGGCTTTCCGTTTCGCCGTATGGGCTCTAGATTCGCCGCCAGAATCGAAAGGCCCCGCCAGATGTCCGCAGTTTCCCCTGTTCTCGACCGCCTAGACAAGAACTTCGACCAGAGCCTGGAACGCCTGTTCGGCCTGCTCGGCATCAAGTCGATCTCCACCGATCCGGACTATGCCGCCGACTGCCGCAAGGCCGCCGAATGGCTGGTCGCCGAGCTCAAGCTGATCGGCTTCGACGCCAGCGTGCGCGACACGCCGGGGCATCCGATGGTGGTCGCGCATCACGATGGGCCGGCGGGCGCGCCGCATCTGCTGTTTTACGGCCATTACGACGTCCAGCCGGTCGATCCGATCGAGCTGTGGGAAAGCGACCCGTTCGCGCCGGCGGTCAGGGAGATCGAGCCCGGCCACAAGGTGATCACCGGACGCGGCGCGGCCGACGACAAGGGCCAGCTGATGACCTTCGTCGAGGCCTGCCGCGCCTGGAAGCAGGTGCATGGCGGATTGCCGTGCCGAATCACAATCCTGTTCGAGGGCGAGGAGGAGTCCGGATCGCCGTCGCTGAAACCGTTTCTCGAGGCGAACGCGGATGAGCTCAGGGCCGATTTCGCGCTGGTCTGCGACACCGGCATGTGGGACCGCGATACGCCGTCGATCTGCGTCTCGCTGCGCGGGTTGGTCGGCGAGGAGATCACGGTGACTGCCGCAGACCGCGACCTGCATTCCGGGCTCTATGGCGGTGCGGCCGCCAATCCGATCCGCATCCTGGCAAAGATCCTGGCCGACATCCACGATGCGGATGGTCACGTCACCATTCCAGGTTTTTATGACGGCGTCGAGGAAACGCCGTCGCAGATATTGCAGTCGTGGCTGTCGCTCGGCGAGACGGCCGATACCTTCCTCGGCCCGATTGGCCTGTCGATTCCGTCCGGCGAAAAGGGCCGCTCGGTGCTCGAGCTGACCTGGGCGCGACCGACGGCCGAGTTCAACGGCATTATCGGCGGCTATACCGGCAAGGGCTTCAAGACGGTGATCGCCGCGCAAGCCTCGGCAAAAGTCTCCTTCCGCCTGGTCCACAAACAGGATCCGGCAAAAATCCGCGCCGCCTTCCAGGCATTCGCCAGGGAGCGCGTTCCGGCCGACTGCTCGGTCGAATTTCATCCGCATGGCGGCTCGCCGGCGATCCAGCTTTCCTACGACTCGCCCTTCCTCGCCAAGGCCAAGCAGGCGCTGTCCGACGAATGGCCGAAGCCGGCGGTGGTGACCGGCAGCGGCGGCTCGATCCCGGTGGTCGGCGATTTCCAGACCTATCTCGGCATGGAATCGCTGCTGGTCGGTTTCGGTCTCGACGACGACCGCATCCACTCGCCGAACGAGAAGTACGAGATGAGTTCCTTCCACAAGGGCCAGCGCTCCTGGGCGCGCATTCTAGAGGCGCTGACACGCTGAAATTGCGCCAGACTCAAGTTTTTGTTGATTTTTCGCCGGATCGCGGCAAGGACGGGCACGGTCCGTCGCGCATCGCTGCACGGGGCCGCGACCGGAGAAGACGATGAGCGACATACGTTTCCACAAAAACGATCTGCCCGGCCTGCTGCATTACGATGTCGGGGCGGTCGCCATCGACACCGAGACGCTGGGGCTGAACCCGCATCGCGACCGGCTCTGCGTCGTGCAGATCTCGCCGGGCGATGGCTCGGCCGACGTCATCCAGATCGCGCCCGGCCAGAAGAAGGCGCCGAACCTCGTCAGCCTGCTGAAGAACCGCAGCATCACCAAGCTGTTCCATTACGGCCGCTTCGATCTCGCCGTGCTCTACAACGCTTTCGGCGTCATGCCGGAGCCGGTGTTCTGCACCAAGATCGCGTCGCGGCTGACGCGCACCTACACCGACCGGCACGGGCTGAAGGACATCTGCTTCGAGCTCCTCGGCGTCGGCCTGTCGAAGGCGCAGCAATCATCGGACTGGGCCGCCGAGACGCTGTCGCCCGAGCAACTCGAATATGCCGCCTCCGACGTGCTCTATTTGCACCGGCTGCGCGACGTACTGAGCGCGCGTCTGGCGCGCGACAACCGGACCAGGGAGGCCGATGCCTGCTTCCGCTTCCTGCCGACGCGTGCGAAACTCGACCTGATGGGCTGGGATGAGGAGGATATCTTCGCCCACAGCTAATGGCCTTCATGATAATTCTACTCCGGCGGCCATCTGGCGCAGTTTTCTCCGCTTCCGGTGCTCACGGACCCAAATGTCCGCTGCGCTCCGGTTCTCGAAAACCACGCCATATGTCTCGCCGGAGCGAATTCTCCTAAAGGCCATCGGCCAGGAACCGGACGCTTGTCCCTGCGTTCCGTTCGCTTCACCGGGAGAAATGAAAATGGCTGCCCGAAAATCAATCGAAACGGCACCGAGGGACGGCTCCAAGGTCACCGTCTACTGGCAGGACAGCGACGGCGTGATGAACGAGAGCATCGCGCAATACCGTTCGCTCGACCGGCTGAAGGCGGCCGGCGGCGACTGGGACGAAAGCGACGCCGGCTGGTGGGCCTATACCGACGGCCATACGCAAAGGAAGATCCAGCCGATCAGCTGGCGCCCGGCCTCCGACGATGCGGATGCCGACGACTGAGGGTTGTCGCAACCGCCGAACTGAAGTGATTATTCTGAGGCAAAGCATATTTTGTTCTTGCTTTGTGCCGGCAGCTATGCTACTAATTTCGCTATGGTGCTCATTGGCTCCAACGACCCGCCCGCCGAGGCGGGTTTTTCATTTCCGGCTTTGGCGCTGTCGCGGGCCGCAGCCATTCGGCAAGCGACTGCATACAGTTTGCTTCGATTTTTCCCGACTTAACCCGCCTTTAAACCGCCGCATCTAGTCTTCAACCCCAACGCCATAGGCATGGGGAAGACAGCACAGCGCATGGCGAACCGGAAAGACAGCCGCATCGAGCCCAGCTTCGAGGCATCGCCGGGGGCGAGATCCTCGGCCGGTTTTTCGGTAAGCGAGGAGGACCGCGTCGTGCCGAGCAACCGAAAAGCCGCTGCAAAGCGCAAATCTTCCAAGGCCAAGCCGCCGCGCGGCGGGCGCGGCAAAAGCCGGCGCGGCGTGTTCGGCGTGCTTGCCCGGCTGTTCTACTGGTGCTTCGTGCTGGCCATCTGGGGCGGCATCGCCACTGCCGGCATCGTCGTCTATTACGGCGCGAAAATGCCGGCGGCCACCACCTGGGCCATTCCCGACCGCGCCCCCAACATCAAGATCGTCTCGGTCGACGGCCAGCTGCTTGGCAATCGCGGCATGAGCGGCGGCGAGGCCGTCGGCCTGCACGAAATGTCGCCCTATATTCCCGAGGCCGTCATCGCCATCGAAGACCGCCGTTTCTATTCGCATTTCGGCATCGATCCGATCGGCCTTTCCCGGGCCATGGTGACTAATGTGCTCGGCGGGCATTTTTCGCAGGGCGGCTCGACGCTGACCCAGCAGCTGGCCAAGAACCTGTTCCTGACGCCGGACCGCACGCTGGAACGCAAGGTGCAGGAAGTGCTGCTGGCGCTGTGGCTGGAGCACAAGCATACGAAGGACCAGATCCTCGAAATGTACCTCAACCGGGTTTATTTCGGCTCTGGCGCCTATGGTGTCGAAGCGGCCTCGCGCCGCTATTTCGGCAAGAGCGCGCGCGACGTCACGCTGTCGGAGGCCGCACTCCTCGCCGGCCTGCTCAAGGCGCCGTCGCGGCTGTCGCCGGCGCGCGACCCGAAGGCGGCCGAGCAGCGCTCGCAGCTGGTGCTCGCCGCGATGCGCGACGAGGGCAAGATCAGCGCCAAGGAGCAGACAACGGCGATGAGCGCGCCGGCGACACGCGCGCCGTCCTACTGGACCGGCTCGGAAAACTACGTCGCCGATACGATCATGGAAGAACTGCCCGACCTGATCGGCGACGTGCGCCGCGATATCGTCGTCGACACGACCGTCGATCTGACGCTGCAGAAGCTCGCCGAGCAATCGATCCGCCGGCTGATCGACCAGAGCGGCAAAAAACTCAATGTCAGTCAGGGCGCGCTGGTGTCGATCGACAATTCCGGCGCGGTGCGCGCGATGGTCGGCGGTTACGACTATTCGACCAGCCAGTTCGACCGCGCCTCGGAAGCGCGCCGGCAGCCGGGCTCGGCGTTCAAGCCGTTCGTCTATATGGCGGCGCTGGAATCCGGCCGCACGCCCGACAGCGTGCGCAACGACGCGCCAATCAAGATCGGCAACTGGACGCCCGACAATTACGGCGGCAAATATTTCGGCAAGGTGACGCTGGCGACGGCGCTGGCAAAATCGCTGAACTCGGTTGCCGCGCAGCTGACCATGGAAGTCGGGCCGAACGCGGTGGTCGAGGCGGCGCACCGCATGGGCATTCAGTCCGAGCTGACGGCCAACACCTCGATCGCGCTGGGCACCTCGGAAGTGACGCCGCTGGAACTGACCTCGGCCTATGTTCCCTTCGCCAATGGCGGTTATAAGCCCGACATTCATTTCATCCGCCGGGTCACGACGAGCGACGGCAAGGTGCTCTACGAAAATAATGGCGGCGGTGCGCCGCGCGTCGTCAAGCCCGATGTCGTCGGTATGATGAACTCGATGATGACCGGCACGGTCGAGATCGGCACGGCCAGGAAGGCGGCGTTCGCCTGGCCGGCGGCCGGCAAGACCGGCACCAGCCAGAACTCGCGCGACGCCTGGTTCATCGGCTATACCGCCAATCTGACCACCGGCGTCTGGTTCGGCAACGATGACGGCAGCGCGATGAAGAAGGTCACCGGCGGCGCACTGCCGGCGCAGGCCTGGCACGAGTTCATGGTCGCCGCGCATGAGGGCGTGCCGGTGCGGCCGCTGCCCGGAACCTGGAAGTCGACGCCGCCCGACACCATCGTCCCGGACGACATACCGTCCGACACGGCGCCGCCGGCGCCGGTCGCTTCCGTTGGCCAATCGGCGCCGCCTGCGGCAGCTACCCAGTCGGCTTCGCGTCCCGTGCGTCCTGCCGAGACGGTCGATGCCGGCGGCCTGGCCATGCCGGGCGTCGACGGCACCACCGGATCGATCAAGCACCCGGTGCCGCCCGGCAATGTCGGCGGCCCGGTCAAGAAGCGGCAGACGTCGATCCTGGACATCCTGACAGGCGGCTGAACAACAGGCCCCCTCGCCACCGCTGCCGCGTTCCGCTACATCTCCCGTTTGGAGACCGCGAATGGCAGAGACCGACACCAGAAAGACCATTGTGCTGACCGGCGCCAGCCGTGGCATCGGCCACGCTACGGTCAAGCGCTTTTCACGCGAAGGCTGGCGCGTCATCACTTGCTCGCGCCAGGCCTTTGCCGAGGACTGCCCGTGGCCGGCCGGACCGGAAGACCACATCAAGGTCGATCTCGCCGACCAGGAGGATGTCGGCATCGCCATCTCGGAAATCCGCCACCGGCTCGAGGCGCATGGCGGCCAGCTGCATGCGCTGGTCAACAATGCCGGCATCTCGCCCAAGCTCAAGGACGGCAACAGCCGCATGAACTCGATCGACACGCCGATGCATGTCTGGCGCGACGTCTTCCAGGTCAATTTCTTCGCCCCGATCATGCTGGCGCGGGGCCTGTTCAAGGAGCTGGCGTCGGCCAAGGGCTCGATCGTCAACGTCACCTCGATCGCCGGCACCCGCGTGCATCCTTTCGCCGGTACCGCCTATGCGACGTCGAAGGCGGCACTCGGCTCGCTGACCCGCGAGATGGCGCATGATTTCGGCCCCCACGGCATTCGCGTCAATGCGATTGCGCCGGGCGAGATCGACACCGCGATCCTGTCGCCGGGCACCGAAAAAATCGTCGAGACCATTCCGCTGAGAAGGCTGGGCACCACGGCGGAAGTCGCCGACATCATCTTCTTCCTGTGCTCGCAGCAGGCGTCCTACGTGACCGGCTCGGAAATACACATCAATGGCGGCCAGCACGTGTAGAAGGCTTTCCAGGCGAGCGAGCCGGCAGGATTTGTCAGCATCGCGGGCGGCGTGTTCAAGTCTGGCGGCGGTTGACGCCGCCGATGCCCGATCAGGTCGCCTGCAGCAGGTTCTCGATATCGGGTATGCTGTGGTTGGTCAGCGTCTTTGGAATTTCGGCCGTTATCTTGTCGGTGACCTCCTTGTGCAGTTTCCTGCGCATGTCGCCCAGCACCGGCGGCGGCGCGATCAGCACGATCTCCTTGAAGCTGCCGCGATGCGCGAGCTTGTAGAGCCTGTCGGCAATCTCTTCGGCAAAACGCTCCTTGCCGAGACGGTGCCAGTCGGTGTCCTCGACCGCACTGCGGTGGACGGAAGGGCCGTCGCTGTAGCGGCCGGGGCGGTCGGTGCCCTGTTCTCGGGTTGCCGGATTTTCCTGCTCCATCTCGTGCACGACCTGAAGGTCGGGATATTGGACGTCTCCACGGTTCTCGAGAAACAGCGCCTTTTCGCCATCTGCCACCACGATCCACAGTCCGCGTTTCAGTCTGACGTTGCTCATGGGGCGCTCCTTTTTTGATTTTTCAAGCCCATCGCCAAGCCTTTGCCGTAGGGGCATGACCGGGCTTGGGCCCTAGTGCAAACGCGTGCCGAGGCGGGAATGTTCCGGTACTCGGACCCGGTATTCCGACAAGGGCCGGCGAGAGTGCGGGGCTGCCGTCGATCGCTCGGTCAGCATCCGGCGGCTTAATCTACTAAATTGATAGAATTTAGAAAAATCTGTTTTGTGGTTAGCTCCTCCGGCCGCTAAAAAGGCAGCGGATCAAGGGCTGCAACAGCAGCTTCAATCTGCTCCGCATTTGAATGTGGAATATTTTTCTCTTGGCCTTCATGCTTGCAGAAAAGAGATTGCCTGCTACGAAGCGATGCGCGAGTGGGTGCCTTCTGGTTTTTCGCGCCCCCGCGTAGAACTGACAAACGGTTCCAGGATTCCGCTCGTCATGCCGCAAGCCACGCCCAAGCTCAATGCCTTTCCCGTCTTCATGCGGGTCGAGGGCGAAGCCGTAGCCATCGTCGGCGGCGGCGAGGAGGCGCTGGCCAAGGCGCGGCTGCTCGCGCAGTCGAGCGCTGTGCTGCGCATCGTCAGCGATGAAACAAGCCCGGAGCTGCTGGCCTTTATCGCCGAGACGGGGGCCGCCCACATCGCCGACGCCTATGATGCAGCACATCTCAATGGTGCGGTGATGGTGTTTGCCGCCAGCGGCGACGAGGCGCTCGATCGCCGCGTTGCCGGGGATGCGCGCCGGCTGGGCATTCCGGTCAATGCCGTCGACCGGCCGGAGCTATGCGATTTCTTCACGCCGGCACTGGTCAACCGCGCGCCGGTCGCCATTGCCATCGGCACGGAAGGTGCCGGCCCGGTGCTGGCGCAGATGCTGCGCAGCCGCATCGACCGCATGCTGGCGCCCTCGCTCGGTCCGCTCGCGGCGCTCGCCGCATCGTTTCGCGACACCGCCGAAAGACTGCTGCCGAAGGGCAATGCCCGCCGCCGCTTCTGGAGCGATTTCTTTGGCGGCGCGCCGGCCCGCGCTGTCGAGGCCGGCGAGCTTTCGCAGGCGCATGATGCGGCCGTCGGCCTGCTGCTTTCGACAGAACCGGCATCGGGCCATATCGCGCTTGTAGGCGCCGGTCCAGGCGCCGAGGACCTTTTGACGCTGCGCGCCCATCGCCTGCTGATGGAAGCCGACGTGATCGTCCATGACGCGCTGGTGCCGGAGGCGATCGTCGCCATGGGCCGTCGCGATGCCGAGCGCCTGCCGGTCGGCAAGCGCAAGGGCTGCCATTCCAAGAGCCAGGCCGAGATCAATGCGCTGCTGGTCGAGCTTGGCCACGCCGGCAAGCGTGTCGTGCGGCTGAAGTCCGGCGACCCGCTGGTGTTCGGCCGGGCCGGCGAGGAGATGGCGGCACTTCGCGATGCCGGCGTCGCCTACGAAGTGGTTCCGGGCGTCACCGCGGCCTTCGCCGCCGCCGCCGATTTCGAACTGCCGCTGACGCTGCGCGGCGTGTCGTCGTCGATGGTGTTCACCACCGGCCACGACCTCAAGGGAAATTCGCTGCCAGACTGGGCAAAGCTCGCCATTTCCGGCGCGACGGTCGCCGTCTATATGGGCCGCTCGGTCGCCGCCGAGGTCGCCGGCCGGCTGATCGAAGCCGGCCTGTCGCCGGATACGGCCGTCGCCGTGGTCGAGAATGCCAGCCTTGCCAACCGCCGCCGTTTCCACGGCACGCTCGCCGACCTGCCGTCGCTGGAGGCGCGCGCCGACCTCAGCGGCCCGGTGATGACAATCATCGGCGACGCCGTCGCCGGCGCCAATTTCGAACGGTCCGAGCCGCTGGCGGCACACAGGCAGGAAAGCGTGGCCCGTGCTGCCGCGCAAGGAGTGAACCAATGAAAGTCCTGACCGCGAACCGCCTCGCCGACGGCATAGCCGTCTGGTACGCCAATGGCGGCTGGGCCGAGACCATCGACCATGCCGACATCGCCCATGACAAGGCGGCCGAGGACCGGCTGGAGGCGATCGGCGCCAAGGCCTCCGCCAACAACGAAGTGGTCGACGTCAACCTGATAGACGTGACCGTGGCCAACGGCACGGTCGAAGCGGTCCGGCTGCGTGAAAAGATCCGTGCCGCCGGCCCGACCACCCGCAACGACCTGGGCAAGCAGGCCCGTCCGCAAGCCGCACGCGCGGCATAGATGACCCAAGCATGATCCCGATCATGCTCGAACGAAGAAAATAACGGGCGGACGCGCCCGGAAAGATCTGAATATGTACCGTTACGATGAGTTCGACCACGATTTCGTCAAGGCCCGCGTCGCCGAGTTCAGCGACCAGGTCGCGCGGCGCCTTGCCGGCGAGATCACCGAGGACCAGTTCCGGCCGCTGCGGCTGATGAACGGCGTCTATCTGCAACTGCATGCCTACATGCTGCGCATCGCGGTGCCCTACGGCACGCTGAACAGCAAGCAGCTGCGCATGCTCGGCCACATCGCCCGCAAATACGACAAAGGTTATGGGCATTTCACGACGCGCCAGAACATCCAGTTCAACTGGCCGGCGCTGTCGGACATCCCGGCGATCCTGGCGGATCTGGCAAGCGTCGAGATGCACGCTATCCAGACCAGCGGCAATTGCATCCGCAACGTCACCGCCGACCACTTCGCCGGCGCCGCCGCTGACGAGGTTGCCGATCCGCGCCCCTATGCCGAAATCCTGCGGCAATGGTCCTCGGTGCATCCGGAGTTCTCGTTCCTGCCGCGAAAATTCAAGATCGCGGTGACCGGCGCCGAGCGCGACCGCGCCGCCATCCAGACGCACGACATCGGCCTGCACCTGAAGAAGAACGCCGCCGGCGAGCTTGGTTTCGCCGTCTATGTCGGCGGCGGTCAGGGCCGCACGCCGATGGTCGCCAAGAAGATCCGCGACTTCCTGCCCGAAGCGGATCTGTTGTCCTACTGCACGGCGATCCTGCGCGTTTACAACCTCTATGGCCGGCGCGACAACAAGTTCAAGGCGCGCATCAAGATCCTGGTCCATGAGACCGGCGTCGAGGAGATCACCCGCCAGGTCGAGGCCGAATGGCAGGAGTTGAAGGACGCCGAGCTGAGGCTGCCGGAAGAAGACATCCGCGCCATCGATGCCTATTTCGCGCCGCCGGCGCTTGTCGACCGGCCGGAAGGCGACGAGGCGGTCAAGCTTGCCCGCCTCGACTCCAAGAGCTTTTCCGAATGGCTGGACCAGAATGTGGTCACCCATCGCCATCCCGACTACGCGGCGGTGACCATCTCGCTCAAGGGCATCGGCGAGACGCCGGGCGATGCCTCCGACAGCCAGATGGAAGCGGTCGCCGACATTGCCGAAAAATATTCCTTCGACGAGCTGCGCGTCAGTCACGAGCAGAACCTGATCCTGCCGCATGTCGCGCGGGCCGACCTCAAGGCGGTCTATGACGCGCTTGTCGATATCGGGCTGGCGACGGCCAATTCCAACCTGGTCAGCGACATCATCTCCTGCCCCGGCCTCGATTATTGCGCGCTGGCAACCGCGCGCTCGATTCCCGTGGCGCAGGAAATCTCGCGGCGCTTCGCCTCGCTGGAGCGCCAGCGCGAGATCGGCGAATTGAAGCTGAAGATTTCCGGCTGCATCAATGCCTGCGGCCATCACCATGTCGGCCATATCGGCATCCTCGGGGTCGAGAAGAAAGGCGCCGAACTCTACCAGGTGACGCTCGGCGGCTCGGCCGACGAGAACACCTCGGTCGGCGAGATCATCGGCCGCGGCTTCAGTTCAGAAGAGATCACCGACGCCATCGAGCAGATCGTCGAAACCTATCTCGGGCTTCGGCTGGACAGAAACGAAAGATTCATCGACGCCTACCGCCGTGTCGGTCCCGCGCCGTTCAAGGAGGCGCTCTATGCTGGCGAAGCCAAGGCCGCTTGACCGGATCGTCGACGTCGAGGCCGGCATCGCCGCCCAAGCGGCGGGTCTCGACGCGCTCTACGGCCATCTGAAGCCGCTGGAGATCATCGAGCGGTCGACCCGGGAGTTCTTTCACGGCGAAATCGCCGCCGTCTCGTCCTTCGGCGCGGATTCGGCGGTGCTGCTGCACATGATCGCCGAGATCGACCGCACGCTGCCGGTGATCTTTCTCGACACCGGCAAGCATTTCGAGGAGACGCTCGGCTATCGTGACGCGCTGGCCGCCGATTTCGGGCTGAGCGATATCCGGGTGATCAGGCCCGACGATGCGGCGCTGGCAAGGATCGACCCGACCGGCAATCTGAACGAGACCGACACCGACGCCTGCTGCGACGTCCGCAAGGTCGAGCCGCTGGCGCGCGGCGTCGAGCCGTTCCGCGCCTGGTTCACCGGCCGCAAGCGCTTCCAGGCAGCGACCCGGGCAGCGCTGCCGGTGTTCGAGGCGGTCGGCTCGCGCATCCGCATCAATCCGCTGGCGCACTGGACGACATCGGACCAGGCCGGCTACATGCGCGCGCATGCGCTGCGTGAAAACCCGCTGGTCGCCTATGGCTATCTGTCGATCGGCTGTTTCCCATGCACGCAGCCGGTGCAGCCGGGCGACGACGCGCGCAGCGGCCGCTGGGCCGGGCACGCCAAGACCGAATGCGGCATCCATTTGTCGGGGCTGGAAAGGTCGCTGACCGACGCCTCGCTTTAGGGTATGTTGATATTCAAGTGATGCCGGCCTGATCTGAATCTCAACACACCCTGAGGTGTTTTGCACTTTAGAACCTTGTGGACTTGGAAATTTTCTTGATGAGCGACTTGATAGCCGAAAACGCCATGCGGCTGTGGACACCGGATGGGTTCCGCGAGGACGAGTGGGTTCATGCCGAAAGTGCCGAGGCGCTGGTCGGCAATGGCCGTTTCATCCTGCCGTTGCAGGCGTTTCTCGGCCTCGATCCGGAGGTGCGGCGGTCGGCGAAGGAGCGCATCGGTGTGCTGCTGCAGCCCGGCGATCAGCTCGAGAAGATCGCAGGCCTGCTCGATCAGCTGTCGCTGGTGGCGCTGGCGTTTCCGGCGTTCAATGACGGCCGCTCGTTCTCCAAGGGCGAATTGCTGCGCAGCCGTTATCATTTTGCAGGCGCTATGCGCGCCACCGGGCAGGTGCTGATCGATCAGCTGCCGCATATGCTGCGGGTCGGCTTCGATGAATTCGAGATATCGCACCCAGTGCTGCTGAAGCGGCTCGAGCAAGGCCGCACAGGCGGACTGCCGCTGTTCTATCAGCCGGCGGTGAAGCCGGAGGCCAAAGGCCCGAAATATTCCTGGCGGCGGGTGCGCGCCGGCTGATCCGCTCCAGAGGGCCAGAAGCCTTCTGGTCGGACCACATTCCCGATTCAGCCTTTTATTTTGCGCCTCTCCGCCTTAGGATAGGCCCATTATTTCGCGATCCGAATAAATGTGGCCACAAGGGAGGAACCGGGTATGGCTGGCAAGAAGATATTGATGCTCGTTGGCGAGTTCAGCGAGGAGTACGAGATTTTCGTCTTTGAACAGGCCATGCATGCGGTGGGCCACACCGTCCATGTCGTTTGCCCCGACAAGAAGGCCGGCGATATCCTGAAGACCTCGCTGCACGACTTCGAGGGCCACCAGACCTATACGGAAAAGCTCGGCCACGACTACATCCTCAACAAGACGTTTTCCGAGGTCAATCCGGCCGACTACGATGCCGTCTACGCGGCGGGCGGGCGCGTCCCGGAATATATCCGCATCGACAAGCGCGTGCAGGCGCTGGTGCGGCATTTCCATGAGACGGGAAAACCGATCTTCACCATCTGCCACGGCGTGCAGATCCTGATCGCGGTCGACGGCGTGGTGCGCGGCCGCGAAGTCGCGGCGCTGCAATATTGCGAGCCGGAAGTCACGCTGGCCGGCGGCATCTATATCGATGTTGCACCGACCGGCGCCCATGTCGACGGCAATCTGGTGTCGGCCAAGGGCTGGCCGGGCCTTGCCGCGTTCATGCGCGAATGCCTGAAAGTGCTGGGCACCGAGATCCGCCAGGGCGAGATCCTGATGCGCGACCAGCGCCAGGCAGCTTAAGCTCGGAATGTGGAGCCCCGCCGCACCCCTAACGCATGTCGCGCAAAAGTGTTCAGCGGTTTTGCGATAACGGCATGCATAAACAAGAACCTAAAGCGCGTCGCATGAGGCCGGTCGAGCGCGACGCGCTTTAGGTGCGGCGGTGCGTCTACACGGCCATCCGCGCTTCGCGGAACGATACCAGCTTGCTGCGGCTCTCGTCCCACAGCGCCAGCTTGACGCAGCGCAAGCTGTCGAGGAGTGTGACGCGGCCGATCTCACGCAGCTCCGGATAGTCCCTCAGCACTTCCGGAAGCCGGTAGCATGGCACCTTGGCCGAGAGGTGGTGCACGTGGTGGACGCCGATATTGCCGGTGATCCAGTTCAGCACCGGCGGCAGGTCGTAATAGGACGAACCGTGCAGGGCAGCGTGCTGGAATTCCCACTCGGAGTCCTTTGTCCACTCCGTCTCTTCGAACTGATGCTGGACATAGAACAGCCAGATGCCGGCCGATCCGGCGAGGATGACGATCGGCAAATGCACGACCAGAAACGCGCCGGGGCCAACGAACCAGATGAGCAGAGCGGCTATGACCGTGATGGCTAGGTTGGTGGACATCGACGACACCCAGGGGGTGAGGCCGCCCCGCATCATGCCCAAGGGCAGTCTCTGCTCGAAAATGAAAATCCAGATCGGGCCAAGGCCGAACATCACCAGCGGATGGCGATAGAGGCGATAGGCGAGCCGGCCCCGCCACGACAGTTGCCGGTATTCGGCGACGGTCAGTGTCTTGATGTCGCCGGTGCCGCGCTCGTCGAGATTGCCGGCGCTGGCGTGATGGGTTGCGTGGGCGCGGCGCCAGCAATCGTAGGGCGTCAGCGTCAGCACGCCAAGGACGCGGCCGATCCAGTCGTCGGCATAGCGATTGGCAAAAAAGGAGCCGTGGCCGCAATCGTGCTGGATCATGAAGATCCGCACCAGAAAGCCGGCGGCCGGAAGGATGAGGACCAGACCCCACCAATGGCCATAGGCATAAGCGGCCGAGGACAATGCCCACAGCGTGGCGAAAGGAATGAGGGTGATGGCGAGTTCGACGGCGCTGCGACGCCTGTCGGGCTTTTTATAGCGCGACAGGATTTTCAACCAGGCGCGCTTGCTGTTTGCCACAGCTTCGGGGGAAATCATGTTCATCATGAAACATAGGCGGAGCGGCGCGCTGCCGCAAGGCGGAGATCACGCAAAGTTACTGCGGGTAAATGTCGCGCGATGGCGAGGAATTGCGGCCGCAATCGCAGGTCGCGTTGCTTGCGATGGTGTCTACCGACGGCGCCCGCCTGCGACCACCTTGGCTTCGACGCCGTCCAGGCGGTCGAGCAATTCCTTCAGACGGTCGGGAATATCGGACTCCGTGCGGAAGGCCGGCAAGGTGCGCAGAAAGCGCTTGGTCGCCTCGGTGCCGAGCTGGCGCCGGATATCGCCGGCGAGCCCGTCGCGTTTTTCGCCATTCCTGCGGGGCATCATCCAAAATCCTGTGTCGGCTTCGAAACTCTTCCAGGGGAGGAATGGTTCCCGCATTGTAGTATGCTGGCAAGCAAAGCCGTCGGGTACGGTAAAGTTTGAATTAAAATCGAAAGGTCTGCGCCGTCCGCCATCAAGCCGCGACAGCGGCTGCAGTAGCGCTTGCCCCTTGATTTTTGGCCGCTAAACCTCGATATCGGGCGCAAATCCACACCATTCGAAAATGACGGGAAACGGCGATGAGCGACCAGGCAAAAGACGAACGCGCGCCCGATGAAGCCGAGAAGACCGAGGCTGGCGCGGAGCCAAGGGAAGGTGGCGTCGACGGCGACTATGAAGCGCTTGTGCGGCTTCTGAAGGAAAACGAAGAGCTGAAGGATCGCGCGCTGCGCGTCGCGGCCGACATGGAGAACTTGCGTCGCCGCACCGCCCGCGACGTCCACGATGCGCGCGCCTATGCGGTTGCCAATTTTGCCCGCGACATGCTTTCGGTGTCAGACAATCTGCGCCGTGCGCTGGATGCCATCCCGGAGGAGGCCAAGGCTTCGGGCGATGCCGGCTTCAAGGCGCTGATCGACGGCGTCGAGATCACCGAGCGCGCCATGCTGTCGGCGCTGGAACGCCACGGCGTGAAGAAGCTCGAGCCCGAGGGCGAGAAATTCGATCCGAATTTCCACCAGGCGATGTTCGAGGTGCCCAATCCCGACGTACCGGCCAACACGGTCGTGCAGGTCGTGCAGCCCGGCTATTCGATCGGCGAGCGTGTTCTGCGGCCGGCCATGGTCGGCGTCGCCAAGGGCGGCCCCAAGCATGTCGCAAGCGAAGCGCCGGTGGAGCCGGGGCCGGTCAACGAGCAGGCTGAGAAAGATGCGTGAATGGTGAATGGTCAATAGTGAATGGTTAGTAGTGAATGGTGAGTAGTGAATGGTGAGTAGTGAGTAGTGAGTAGTGAGTAGTGAGTAGCCAATTGCTGCTCCAGCAGTCAGTGCTAGGTTCTATTCACTATTCACTATTCACTCACTATTCACTCACTATTCACTACTCAGGCCGCAAACCGCTGCGCTTCTCCGCCATAATAATTGACGTAGCGGGCGCCGATCTCCTTGACCGGCATCACCACGAACACGTCGACCGTCGAGAATTCACGGTCGATGACGCAACCGTCGCCAATGCGCGCGCCGACGCGCAGATAGCCCTTGACCAGCGGCGGCATCGCGGCGATCGCCGCCTTGGTATTGACGGCCTCGATCGGCATCAGATCCATGGAACAATAGCGCCCGGCGACGGCGCGCACGTCCCAGGATGAATTCGTCCGGCAGTGGTGGGCAAGATAGGTCAGCGCCTCCGCATGTGCCGCCGGCACGGTGCCGTGGAACGACGCGCAGCCGGTCATCACGCCGATGCCGTAATGGTTGATGTAGGCCCAGATGCCTTGCCACAGCGCCTCGATGGTGCGCTTCGAGCGGTATTCCGGCAGAACGCAGGAGCGGCCGAGCTCGAGGAAGCGCTGGCCGGGATGCCGCGCGATCAGCTTGGTCAGCTCGAATTCACCTTCGGAATAGAAGCCGCCGGCGGCCGCGGCAATCTCCTGCCGCAGCAGGCGGTAGGTGCCGACGATGCGGCGATGCTCGGGGCCGGAAAGCGAAGTATCGAAGACCAGCAGATGATCGCAGAGGGGATCGAAGCGATCGGCATCGCGGCGGTCCTGCATCTGGAACAGGTCCTTCCTGGCACCAAGCTCGTCGTAGAACACCCGGTAGCGCACTTCCTGCGCGGCAGCGATCTCGGCCTCGTTGCGGGCGAGCCGCACTTCGAGATTGCCGATGCGGCCGAGCGATGCGCCTTTTATGACGGCATCGGCGTTCCGGCCGACGAGCAAAGGCCCGCTGGCGTTCGGCCGAGCATCACATTCCGGCATGACTGTATGCACGAGTGATTCTCCTTCGAGCCATCCCTCTTGGCACGGGGATACGGTGTAGGTGCAACAGGATTGTGACAGTACCGTGATACGGCTCTGCGGGCAATACTTCGTCGGCTGGGTAATCTATCAACCGTCTATGTTGTGCCTCAGGCGGCCGCTTGCCCTTCGACCGCATGAACCAGGGCATCGGGGTCGAGCGGCTTGGTGACGAAGCCGCTGGCACCGTGAGCGAGCACGGCGTGGCGGGTCTTTTCCTGGCTGTCGGCCGACAGCACCATGATCGGCACCGGCGGCACCGCGGTCTCCTCCTCATGGCGGCGGATGGCGGCGATGGCGTCCAGGCCGTCCATGACAGGCATATGCAAGTCCATCAGCACCACGTCGTAACGGTGCTTGTGGCCGGTGCTGATGACCGCCTCGACGGCGGCCTTGCCGTTGCCGACCACTTTCACGCGATGCCCGGCCTTCAGCAGCGTGGCGCGGGCCAGCATGGCGTTGATGTCGTTGTCCTCGGCGATCAGCACCGACAGGCCCTGCTGGCGGGCGCCAATGGCGTGCCCCGCCTGCGCGCCGCGCTTTTGCAGTTGCGGCTCGGCGACGACCGGTGCGTGGCTGGTCAAGAGCACGCGCAGCAATGTCTCGCCGCGCACCGGCCTCGCAAGGAAGGTGGCGTAACCATTGGCACGGAACTCGCCAAGCATGCCGCGGTCGGTCGGCGCGATCAGCGTCACTGCCTCGCAATCGGCAAATCCGCTCTGGCGCAGGCGCCTGAGCAGCCTGCCGTCGCTTTGCTCCATGGCAGCATCGATCAGCAGCACGTCACAGCCCTCGGCGAAAGCGGTGGCCTGGGCGGCGGCGGTGGCCAGATCGACCGTGCCGCCATTGGCGCGAATGGTGCGGGCGAGGGCTTCGGCCTCGACCAGGTTCTTCGACACGATCACCGCATGCCGGCCCGACAGCGCGTCCTGGCGGATCTGCGGCGCCTCGACGGCGGAAATAGCGGGAATCTCGAAGACGAATTCGGACCCCTGGCCAAGCCGGCTCGACACAGAGATAGTGCCGCCCATGGCGGTCACAAGACGCTTGGAAATGGCGAGACCGAGGCCGGCACCGCCATGCGCACGGGTCGAGGTGCCGTCAGCCTGTTCGAAGTCCTCGAATATGCGCTCCATGTCCTCCTCGCGCAGACCGGGGCCGGTGTCGGTGATGGTGAAGCGGATGCGGTCGGTGGTTTCGGTGCGGACGCGGGCGATGCTTGCCAGGACGCCGCCGCTGTCGGTGAACTTGACGGCGTTGCCGATGAGATTGAGCAGCACCTGCCTGACCCTGCCGGGGTCGGCGGTGATCAGCTGCGGCACGTCGGGTTCGACATGGCAGCCGAGGCCGATATCCTTGGCAAAAGCCCGCGCCGCCAAAAGCTCGATGACATTGTCGGCGATCTCGCGCACCGACATCGGCTGCGGTTCGGGATCGAAGCGGCCGGCCTCGATCTTGGAGTAGTCGAGCAGGTCCTCGATCAGCGCCAGCAGCGCGCTGGCCGAGGTCGAGATGGCGCCGACATAGGTCCGCTGCTCGGGCGAAAGGCTGGTGTCGGCGAGAAGCCGGGCCATGCCCATGATGCCGTTCATCGGCGTGCGGATCTCGTGGCTGACGGTGGCGAGGAAGCGCGATTTGGCCTGGCTCGCATATTCGGCCCGCTCGCGGGCGGTGATCAGCGAGGATTCGGCGCGCTTGCGAGCGGTGATGTCGCGGGCGATGGCGCGATGCGAAACGGCGCCGCTGTCCTTGTCGCGCACCGACAGCTCGATCCAAGAGAACCAGCGTGGGCCGTCCGGCGTGCGAATGGCGACGTCGGTGGAACTCAGGCATTCATGGTCGGAAAACGCGGCGTCGGGGACGATGCCGACATCGATGCCTAGTTCGGCCAGGGTCTTGCCGGCAAGGTCGCGCTGGTCGGTTTCGACAAGGTCGGCGAAAACCTTGTTGGCGTAGACAATGTGGCCGTCGCGGTCACGATGGACGACGAGATCGCCGAGTGCATCGATCAGCCCGCGAAAGCGCTCCTCGCTCTCCTGCATCTCCCACATGCGGTCGGCCAGCGTCTCGATTTCGGCGCGGCTGCGGGCGGTCGTGGCATCGAGCAGGGCCACCGCGCGGCGCTCGGTGCGCCTGTTGCGCAGATGCATGGCGAGCCCGGCGATGGCTGTCGCCAAAAGGCCGATGGTGATGAAGATCGGCGCCCCGGTCAGATGCGAAAAGCCTGCCAGCACGACGATGGCGACGAGCGTCAGGAAGGGCAGGCCTTCGCGGTTGGAGGCCGGCAGTTCCGGCGCCAGCGGTGGCGCGGCGACAGGCTGCCGTCCTGGCGCCGCGGGGGCCGTCCCGTCGGCCCGTTCGGCTGGTTCCGCCTCTCTGATGCCGGGTTCCGCAATCATACGGAAATCCTGCCAGACAGAGCTTATCGAAGGTTGTGGTTGATCGCTCGAATTTTAGCGGTCGCGCTCTTTTTTATCCCTTGGGGGCTCACATATCCACCACCACGCGGCCGCGGATCTTACCCTCGACGATGTCATGCGCGGCGCCGATGATGCCGTCGAAGCCGATGCTCGTCGACAGGCTGGCAAGCTTTGCGTGGTCGAGATCGGCGCCGATGCGGCGCCAGGCCTCGAGGCGGACCGCCTTCGGCGCCATCACCGAATCGATGCCGAGCAGCGAGACGCCGCGCAGGATGAAGGGGGCGACGCTTGCCGGCAGGTCCATGCCGCCGGCGAGGCCGCAAGCGGCGACGGCGCCGCCATAGGAGGTCATCGACAGAACGTTGGCCAGCGTGTGACTGCCGACCGCATCGACGCCGCCGGCCCAGCGTTCCTTGGCGAGCGGTTTTGCCGGCTGGGTGAGCTCGTCGCGTGAAATCACTTCCGCGGCGCCGAGGTCGATCAGATAGGGGCTTTCGGCAGCGCGGCCGGTCGAGGCGATGACGTGATAGCCGAGGCTGGACAGGATCGAGACCGCGACCGAGCCGACGCCACCGGCAGCGCCGGTCACCACCACCGGGCCGCGATCGGGCACGATGCCGTGGCGCTCCAGCGCGATGACGCAAAGCATGGCGGTGTAGCCGGCGGTGCCGACCGCCATCGCATCATGCGGGCTCATGCCGTCCGGCAACGGCACCAGCCAGTCGCCCTTGACGCGGGCGCGCCCTGCAAAGGCGCCGAAATGCGTCTCACCGACGCCCCAGCCGTTCAATATGACCTTGTCACCTTCGCGCCAGTCGGGATTGGAAGACGAGATGACGGTGCCGGCGAAATCGATGCCCGGCACCAGCGGCCAGCGGCGGATTACCGGCGCCTTGCCGGTAATTGCAAGACCGTCCTTGTAGTTCACCGTCGTCGCCTCGACCGCGACGGTGACGTCGCCCTCCATCAGGTCTGCCTCGGTAAGCTCGGTCACCGCGACTGACTGGTTTTTCTCGGCGTCACGCGAAACGAGGATGGCTTTGAAGGTTTCGGGCATTTTTTCTCCTCGGGCTTGCAGATCAGAATGTGCGGCGCCAGGCGAGTGAGGTCAATCGCTCGACGCTCCGCGCCGCCAGCCAATGAGTTCGTCGAAGACGACCAGCACGGCACCGACCGAAATGAAGGCATCGGCGAGGTTGAAGATCGCGAAGGACCAGACCGGCGTGTGAAACAGAATATAGTCGATGACATGACCGTAGATAGCGCGGTCGATCAGATTGCCGAGCGCGCCGCCGACGATCAGCGCGAAGCCGATGCGGGCAAGCAGGTGGCCCGGCGGCGTGCGGGCCGCAAGGTAGAGCACGAAAGCGACCACCACAACCGCGACGACCACCAGGCCGGTGTCGCCGAAGGACGAAAACAGCGAAAACGCGATGCCGGTGTTGTAGGTGCGGTACAGCGCCAGGAAAGGCAGGAGATCGAGCTTTTCCTGAAAGGCAAGGCCGGTCTCGACCAGATATTTCAGCCACTGGTCGAGCGCTATCGCGGCGACAACCAGAAAAGCGTAGGGGCTCCAGGACTTCATAGTTTGCAGTTTCACGGTTTGGGACGTCACGATCGGGCATCCTCCGGGCCGAGCTTCAGCGCGCCGCGCCGGATCTCGAACAGCATGACGCCGGTGGCCACCGCAAGGTTGAGCGAATCGGCGCGGCCGGCCTGCGGTATCCGCAGCAGTTTGTCGCAGCTTGCGGCAAGCTCGTCAGGCAGGCCTTGCTGCTCGTTACCCATCATCAAAAGCACCGGGCCTTTTGAAAAATCGACCGAGCGGTAGTCGACCGCACCCTTCAGATGGGTGCCGGCGACGAGGCCGGGAAAGCTCGTTCGCCAGGCGAGAAAAGCTTCGGGCGACGCCTTGGCGACCGGCACGGCGAAAATCGAGCCCATGGTGGCGCGCACCGTTTCGACCGAAAAGGGATCGGTGGTCTCGCCGACCAAGATGACGCCCCTGGCCCCGACAGCGTCGACCGTGCGGATGACGGTGCCGAGATTGCCGGGGTCGCGGACGCGGTCGAGCGCCACCCAGACGTCGCCGTCACGGGCGCGGATGTCCTTCAACGGCAGGAATTTCTGCGAGAACACGCCGACGACCATTTGCGGATTGTCGCGGCGGGTGATGGCGACCAGCACTTTTTCCGAAACTTCAAGGACGGTGCCGCCGGCGGCGACCGTGCGCGCCGCGATCTTTTCAACCGCCGTATTGCCACGTCCGGCCTTGGCGAAGACCAATGTCCTGATCGACCAGCCGAGATCGAGCGCGTCGATGACCAGCTTCAGGCCTTCGGCCATGAAGGCATTCTGCTGGTCACGGAATTTCTTCAGCGCGAGCGCCTTGATGTCCTTGACCAGCGGGTTGGCGAGGCTGGTGACTTCCTTCACCTGCCCTGGCGCGCCCGCGTGCCGTTCGTACGCACTCATTCAGGCCACCCAGCGTGAGAACAGCGAGGTCGACAGCGCCCGACCGGCAGATTTCTCGCGGATGATCAATTCACCCGACTCGACCGTGCCGCCCATGCCGGCGAAGGTGTCGCGCATCACGGCATGGATGGCGAAAAAAGAGGCGCGGATCGAATAGGCGGTCAGCACAACAGCGAGCGGCTTCGGCGTCAGGATCGCGCGGCAGATATCGGTCAGCGCCGGCAAATCCTCGAACAGCTGCCAGACCTCGCCCTTCGGTCCGCGGCCATAGGCGGGCGGGTCGAACAGGATGATGTCGTAGCGGCTGCCGCGGCGCTTCTCGCGTTCGGCGAATTTCACGGCATCATCGACGATCCAGCGGATCGGCTTTTGCGACAAGCCCGCCATTTCTTGGTTTTCGCGCGCCCAGCCGATCGCCTTCTTGGAAGCATCGACGTGGGTGACCTCGGCGCCGGCACGCGCCGCCACCAAGGAGGCAAGGCCGGTGTAACCGAACAGGTTCAACACCTTCACCGGCCGTTTTGCCGCCGCGATCAGTCCGGCCATGTGGTCCCAGTGCGAGGCCTGCTCGGGAAAGACGCCGACATGGCGAAACGAGGTGAAGCGGCCGAGATAATCGATGCCGTCATGCTTCATCGGCCAGGTCTCGCCGAGCGGCGTCTTGGGGAAACGCCAGCGGCCGATGCCTTCCTCGTCGGTATCGCCGGTGAAAATGGCGTCGGCGCGCTCCCAGTCCCTGGCCGGCAAAGCCTTTTGCCAGATCGCCTGGCCCTCCGGCCGAACGATGCGGTAGGGGCCGTATTGCTCGAGTTTTTCTCCGGCGCCGCTGTCGAGCAGCGCGTAGTCCTGATTGGGGCCGACCTCGAGGATCAGCGGCAGATGTTCGGCAGGCAGCGCGCCATCGCGGCGGGATAGAGGGCGCGGCGTGGCTTTCGGCTCGGACCGGTCCTGCAGTTTAGGCTCCGAACCGGCGGTCAGGCCGGCGTCGCGCCGCCGCGGCTGCTCCGCCCCGCCCTTCGCGGGCGGGCGGCTGTCGCGGCGTTTGTCGCGAAAAGGTTTCAAGAAGGCGCATCTCCGGAAGGCGGCTCGCCGCTTCTGCCACAGCACATTGACCGGCGCAACAAAAGGGCTGCCGACGTGTGCAACCGGATCAGCCGCGCCTGATCGAAAGCAGGCCGACTGCGAGCGCTATGAAACCAACGGCCTTGAAGCCGGTGACGACCATATGGCCGGTTTCCCAGCTGCTCCGGACACTTTCGAAATTGTCCGGGATCGGTCCAGGCACCCAGGTGGCCAGGACATCGTTTGCCGGTTTGACCAGGGTAAACCACGCCACGAGGGCCATCAGATAAAGCACGGTGGCGGCCAAAATCCACCAGAATGCCGGGCGGTCGCTGCGCAGCATCCAGGCGAGAAGCCCCGGACAGGCGATCGCGGCCACGTCCAGCGGTGCGCCGACAATCGCGAAGAATTGGAACTGAGCGTTGAAGACAGTGGTTTCACGCCAGAGCGAAGGCGGCCATCTGGTCAGCCGCGGCACCGATTCCAGCACATGGGCGAAGGATGGTCCGAGGCTGAGCGCAGCGACGATGGCGGTCAAAACCGACCAGAACAACAGGAACCCGCGTATATCCATAATGGCCGGACAACGGCGTCAGGGCGCAGACGTTCCCGTCCGCCACCATGTCGCTTGCCGCCGAAAGTGCTGGGGCTCTATCGTGATTGAAACCAGGTCATGATTCATGTCCCGTGCTGAACGCCTGCTCGACCTGATCCAGATCCTGCGCCGGCATCGCCGGCCGGTCAGCGGCCGCAGCCTTGCGGGCGAAATGGGTGTGTCGATCCGCACGCTCTATCGCGATATCGCCACGCTGCAGGGGCAGGGCGCGCCGATCGAGGGCGAGGCGGGGTTGGGTTACGTGCTCAGGCCCGGTTTCATGCTGCCGCCCTTGATGTTCACCGATGAGGAGATCGAGGCGATCGTGCTCGGTTCGCGCTGGGTGGCCAAGCAGCCGGACTGGCGGCTTGCGAACGCCGCCACCGACGCGCTGGCCAAGATCGCCGCGGTGCTGCCGGACGATTTGCGCGAAGAGCTCGACGCCTCGACGCTGCTGGTCGGGTCGCGCACCGAGGTCACCGAAGGCATCGATCTCGGCCTGGTGCGGCAGGCCATCCGCGAGGAGCGCAAGCTGAGCTTTGTCTATCGCGACGCCGGCGGCGCTGCCTCCGAGCGCACCGTCTGGCCGTTCGCACTCGGCTTCTTCGACAAGGTGCGCGTCGTCGCGGCCTGGTGCGAGATGCGCCAGGATTTCAGGCACTTTCGCGCCGACCGGATATCCGGCCTCAATGCCACCGAGATGCGCTATCCGCGCCGCCGTCAGGTGCTGCTCAAAGAATGGCGGGCGACGCTCGACACGCCAAGCTAAGGCTGCTGCTCAGTTGAGACTGCTGCCAGAATCTGGCAGTGGCGTACGGTATGCTCCTCCAGTCGAAACCATCTGGAGAGCAATTCATGACATCGCCCAATTTCGTCATCCTCTATGTCGACAAGCCTGAGCAAAGCGGCGCCTTCTATAGCGCGCTGCTTGGGCGGCAGCCGGTCGAGACCTCGCCGACCTTCGTGCTGTTCGTGCTCGACAACGGCTTCAAGCTCGGCCTCTGGTCGCGTAACACCGTGGAACCGGCCGCCGCGGCAGCAGGCGGTGGCGCCGAGATCGTCTTTGCGCTGGACACGCCGGGTGCCGTCGACGCCACCCATGCCGAGTGGGCCGGGCGCGGGCTGAAAATTCTGCAGACGCCGACCGACATGGATTTCGGCCGCACCTTCGTCGCGCTTGATCCCGACAGCCACCGGCTGCGGGTTTATTGGCAAAGGGAGTAGGGCAGTAGGGGAGTATGTGACAGGAAATATAGCTGGCGCGGCGCCGCACGATCAGTACAGTTTCCTACTGCCCTACTGCCCTACTGCCCTACTGCCCTACTGCCCTACTGCCCTACTGCCCTACTGCCCTACGCTTGCGCGATACACGGCAATGCCAGCGGCGAGGTCCTCGAGGGCTGCGCCGACCGACTTGAACAGCGTGATCTCGTCGTCGTTCTGCCGGCCTTTTTTCTGGCCGCGCGTGAGTTCATAAAGGTCGGCGACGATGGCTTCCGGCTTCAACACGCCGGAGGCCAGCGGCTGGACGATGTCACCGGCTTCCTTGGTGGCGCCGGCGCGGGTATCGACATAGACGCGGGCGCGTGCAATCGCGTCGTCGTCGCTTTCGCGCATCGCCGGCGTGAAGCCGCCGACCAGATCGACATGGGTTCCGGGCTTCAAGAGGGCGCCCCTGATCAGTGGCGTGGTGGTGATGGTCGCCGATGACACAATATCGGCCTGGCCGAGTTCGGCGTCGAGATCGCCTGCGGCTTCGGCCGCAAAACCCTCGGCACGCAATTTTGCCACGACCTTTTCGGCATTCGCCGGCGTACGGTTCCAGATGCGGATGTTCTTGATCGGACGCACCGCCGAATGCGCCTTTGCAAGGAATGGCGACAGCGCACCGGCACCGACCACCAGCAGCCGCGAGGCGTCCTTGCGGGCCAGATAGGAGGCGGCCAGCGCCGAGGCACAGGCGGTACGCCACTGCGTCAGCCGCTGGCCGTCGATCAAGGCCTGCGGCTCGCCGGTGGCGCCGTCGAGCAACAGGTAGAGACCCATCACCGCAGGCTTGCCGACGGCATTGTTGTCGGGCGACACGGTGACGATCTTGACGCCGATATGGCCATCGGCCGAGGTGCCAGTGGCGTTGAAGTCGGTCCACGCCGGCATCAAAAGCAGGGTCGAGGCGGCGCCATCGGGCCGCTCGACCGTGTGATGGTGCCTGACCGGCTGCACGGCGCCATCGCGAAAAGCGGCGCGCAACGTCTCGACCAGCCCGGAAAAGGTCAGCGCGCGGTCGACCTCGGCGGCGGAAATGGTCAGCATGAAAGGCTCCGTGGAGAACTAGGCCGGTTGTGCTTCAGGCCCGAGCCGCGGCTCAGTTCGTCGGCTTCGGCAAGGCTGGGCCCTGCGACGCGGTGGGCGCGCGGCTGACCGCCTGGCGCAGGTTCTCTGCCTCGGCGCCGCGCTGGCGCGCCAGCTTGCGGTAGCGGCCCTGCTTGGTCCAGGTCGCCAGGCTGCCGACGATCATGCCGATGGCCAGCGCCAGGAATAGGAAAATGAAGAGCGGCATGGTCAGCGTCAGCGCCGGATTGCCGGGGTTGAACGGATCGAGCGTGAAGGCGACCGGTTCGCGGTTGGCGACGGCCAACGCAATCAGGATGACGGCCAGCGGCACGAAAACCACGATGAGGAGAAAGCGATTGAACATGTTTTTCCGTTCGGAAGAAAAGGCGGGAGCGGTGGCGGGCGCCGCGCCTATTTGCCTCCGTTCAGCCTTTCACGCAATTCCTTGCCGGTCTTGAAGAACGGTACCCATTTCTCCTCGACCTCTACGGATTCGCCGGTGCGCGGGTTGCGGCCGGTACGGGCAGGGCGGTTTTTCACCGAAAACGCGCCGAAGCCGCGCAACTCGACCCGGTTGCCCTCGGCAAGCGCGTCGGTGATTTCATCGAAGATGGCGCTGACAATGTTTTCGACGTCGCGCAGGAAAAGATGCGGATTACGCGTGGCGATGATCTGCACAAGTTCGGATTTGATCATGAAAAGGCTCCCCGTAAAAGCAGTGCCGCCGAAATTATCAGAATGATTTTATTTGGTTTTTCACTCGTCCCAAGCGGTTCCTCAAGGGTGCCAGACGGAAACGAGACCGTCAAGAAACAAGCGGTCCGCTCCAATTTCGTGAAGGACGTCGCCGCCATGGCCGGGCAGGCCAAGCGCAGCACCGACGGTCTGCGCCATCGCCTTGGAGAACAGGAAACCACCACGTTTTTCCGTGTCCTTCCATTCCACCACCTTGAGCTTGGCATCGACACCGTTGCCTGCAAGCCAGTCGATTGCTTCGGCCTCGCCGCCGACCGCGTCGATCAATCTGTTGGTGACCGCCTGCCGGCCGGTGAAGATCGACCCGTCTGCGAGCGCCAGCGCCTCCGGCTTGGTCATGTTGCGGCGCTCGGCGACGATGCCGACGAACCAGTCGTAGCTGTCGAGGATGAGCTTGCGGACCATGGCGCGCTCATCCTCATTGGTCGGCTTGAAGGGAGAAGGCGAGGCCTTCAAGGGCGAGGATTTCACCTCCTCCAGCTTGACGCCGAGCTTGTCCATGAGGCCGCTGACGTCCGGGTACTGGATCAGCACGCCGATCGAGCCGACGATCGAGGATTTGCGTGCGACAATATGGTCGGCCGCGGTGGCGATCATATAGCCCGCCGAAGCCGCGAGCGTGCCGACCTCGGCCACCACCGGCTTGTCGGCGGCGAGCTTGCGCACTGCCTCATAGATCGATTCGCCACCGACGGTGGTGCCGCCGGGTGAATCGATCGACAGGATCACAGCCTTGACGCGCGGCGACTGACGGATTGCCTCCAGCCGCTTGATCAGTTCTTCGTCTTCGGTGATGGTACCTTCGATCTTGACCTTGGCGATGTGGTCGACAGCCGCGCCGGTGAAGTCGTCACCATAGATCCACGCCGAAAAGGCGATCAGCCCGGCTGCGGCGACGATAATCGCCGCGACACGCCAGAATGTCAGCTTGCGGCGCAAGCGGCGGCGGTCGATCAGGTCGTCGGCTCTCAATGCCATGGTCAGCCTCGTAGTCGGTGGGAGCAGATGCTTTTAAAGCAACCATTCGCGCCCGGCTACCGTTTCCTGACGGCCTTGCGCCAAAGGCCGTCTTAGGCATTCGCGGCAAGCCTCAACCTGTCACGTTCTACAGGCTCTAACACTGTGCGCCCATATCTGGTATGAGGTACAGGCTGCGCTGGGGCCATTTTCATTGTACAGGGGCGGCTGTCACATTTTTGCGGTTTTCCTCGGCTTGTGCTTGCTTGAGGGCGCCGGCACCCCACCTATAGGGCGGCCTGGCGGGCAGGGGTTTAGAAGAAGCAGTCATGTTAGCGGGACCAATCGAACCGACCAACACCGAGACGGAGTTGGCTCCCAAGGCCGCAGGCCGGGCGCGGGTCGACGCATTTGACGTTGCGCAGCGTCATTCGCGCCGGGTCCGTATCCTCAAACTGGCCGTGCCGCTGGTCGCTGCCGTGATTGCGGTCGCGTTTCCCGTCTATTCCTATCTCATGGCTCCCGCTGCAATCGAGGTGCAGGCCGACGGCGGCGCCTTTGCCGATGGCAAGCTGGTGATGGCCAACCCCAAGCTCAACGGCTTCACCAAACAGAACCTGCCCTATTCGATGACAGCCCTGCGCGCCATACAGGATGTCAGCAAACAAGGCATCATCGATCTGGAAGGCATCAAGGCCAAGCTGCCGATTGCGGCCGACAACACGGCCGCCATCGATGCCACGCACGGCACCTATGATCGCGACGGCAACACGCTCAGCCTGACCAGCGATGTGACCGTGTCGACCACGGATGGTGTGGTGGCAAAATTCAAATCAGTCTATCTCGACATGGGCGAAGGCACTATGAAGACAAGCGAGCCCGTCGATGTCAGCCGCGGCGGGTCGCGGATCAGGGCGGATTCGATGTCGGTCCAGGACAATGGCAAGGTCCTGGTTTTCGAGAACAAGGTGCGCGTCGACATCGATCCCGCCAGTTTGAAGGCGGCAGAGGCAAAGAGCGGAGAGACCAATGCGGTTCAGTAGTTCGGCACGGCGCCTCGCCGCGATTTCGGCGTTGCTAACCTTGGGGCTGACCTTGGGGACGGCGCCGTCGCTGGCGCAGTCCAAGGCCACCAGCCAAATGTCCGGCCTCAGGCTGTCGGGCGACAAGCCGATCCAGATCGAAAGCGACAAGCTCGAGGTGCGCCAAGCGGAAAGCGTTGCCGTCTTCACCGGCAACGTCAACGTCGTCCAGGGTCCAACTGTGCTCAAGGCCGGCAAAATGACGGTCTATTACGTCAGGGATGCAGGCGCCGCCAAAAGCGCCCAGCCGGCGGGTGCCGCGGCAATGACCGGATCCGCCAACATCGACCATCTCGAGGTCGACGATAAGGTCTACATCAAATCGGACAATCAGGTTGCCACCGGCGACCGCGGCACTTTCGACATGAAGACCGAAGTGCTGGTGCTTTCGGGCAGCAAGGTCGTGCTCTCGCAAGGCGACAACGTGCTTGTCGGCTGCAAGCTCACTGTGCAGATGAAGAGCGGCCTTGCCCAGGTCGACGCCTGCGGCGGCCGCGTCATGATGTCGATCACGCCGCCGGCGAAGTCTGGAGCAGCGAAACCCTGATGACCGGCATATCGTCGCTGCTGGCGCGTCTTCCAGGGCGCGCCGCCAGCCAACTTGCGGCACCGGCCAGGGTCACCGTCGAAGCGGCAAAGTTCAAGGGAACCTTGATCGCCAAGGGGCTGACCAAAAGCTACAAGGGCCGCAAAGTCGTCAGCGGCGTGACGCTAGGCGTGCGCGCCGGCGAGGCGGTTGGGCTGCTCGGCCCCAACGGCGCCGGCAAGACGACCTGTTTCTACATGGTGACCGGCCTGGTTCCGGTCGACGAAGGCACCATCGAAATCGACGGTTTCGACGTCACGTCGATGCCGATGTATCGCCGCGCCCGTCTCGGCATCGGCTATCTGCCGCAGGAAGCCTCGATTTTTCGCGGCCTGAATGTCGAGCAAAACATCCGGGCCGTGCTCGAAGTGGTAGAAAAGAGCCGCAAGGAGCGTGAGCGCCTGCTCGACGAATTGCTCGAGGAATTCCACATCAGCCATCTGCGCAAGGCTCCGTCGCTGTCGCTCTCCGGCGGTGAGCGGCGTCGTCTCGAAATTGCCCGCGCCTTGGCAACCCGCCCCGCCTACATGTTGCTCGACGAACCTTTCGCCGGCATCGATCCGATCGCCGTCGCCGACATCCAGCAGCTGGTGCGCCACTTGACGGCACGTGGCATCGGCGTTCTGATCACCGACCACAATGTCCGCGAGACACTTGGCCTGATCGACCGCGCCTACATCATCCATGCCGGCCAGGTGCTGACCCATGGTCGAGCCGACGAAGTGGTCGCAAATGCCGATGTGCGGCGGCTTTATCTCGGCGAGGGATTTACGCTCTAAGTGCGAAATTCCGGCTCGAGCGGGATTTCCGGCGTAGTCCAGCAGCTTTTTCTTCAATTTTCTGCCTGAAAACGCGCCGGCAGGCGAGTTTTACCGCTCCTCGCCTTGACAAGCAAAAGCCGGGCCAGTTTCTATGCTGGCCTGGAAAATTCCTTCCAGCAGTGCGGGTGCGTAGACGGAGCGTTTGAAACCGAACCATGGCGTTGGCGGCAAAACTACAGCTACGACAGTCGCAGTCGCTGGTGATGACGCCGCAGCTGATGCAGTCGATCCGCCTGCTGCAGTTCACCCATCTCGAGCTGGAACGCTTCATCGACGACGAGATCGAACGCAATCCCCTGTTGGAACGCGCCGAACCGCAGGAGGACGCCGCCAGCGATCAGGCGCAGAAGGGCGACGCCGCATCGGACCCGGCTGCCGACGGCGACTGGTTCGAGGCGGAAACGGCGTGGAGCGCCGAGGCGATCTCGGAAAAGCTCGATACGTCGCTGGAAAACCTGTTTCCTGACGATCCTGGTACGAGCGAGCGGCTCGGGCCCGACCTGACGGCACAATGGAAATCGGCGTCCGGCAACGGTTCCACCTCTTCCTCCGACGGCTTCGACGTCGCGGATATGGCGGCGGCGGCCATCACGCTGCGCGACCATGTCGGCGAGCAGGTGGCGCTCGCCTTTGCCGATCCGGCGGCGCGCCTGATCGCCGGCGAGCTTGCCGACGGCCTCGACGAGGCCGGCTACATGCGTGCCGACATGGCCGAGATCGCCGCCCGCCTCGGCACGGACGCCACGGCGGTGGCAACGGTCCTGGCGGTCTGCCAGACATTTGAGCCCGCCGGCATATTCGCCCGCGACCTCGCCGAATGCCTGTTGCTGCAGCTGGCCGTGCGCGACCGGCTCGATCCGGCGATGAAGGCGCTGATCGCCAATCTCGAACTCCTGGCACGGCGCGATTTCCAGACGCTGAAGCGGATTTGCGGCGTCGACGAGGAGGATCTGCTCGACATGCTGGCCGAGATCCGGGCGCTCGACCCGCGGCCGGGAATGGCGTTTTCGCGCGGTGCCAGCGATGCGATCGTGGCCGACGTCGAGGTGCGTGCAGCCAATGACGGCAGCTGGACGGTCGAGCTCAATGCCGAGACGCTGCCGCGCGTGCTGGTCGATCACATCTATTTCGCCCAGGTCACGCCACATGCGAAAAACCAGGCGGAAAAGGATTTCCTTGCCGAATGCCTGCAGAACGCCAACTGGCTCACGCGCAGCCTCGACCAGCGGGCGAAGACCATTCTCAAGGTGGCCTCTGAGATCGTGCGCCAGCAGGACGCTTTTCTCGTCCACGGCGTGCGGCACCTGAAGCCGCTCAACCTGCGCACGGTGGCGGACGCCATCGGCATGCACGAATCAACGGTCAGCCGGGTCACGGCAAACAAATACATGCTGACGCCGCGCGGTGTGTTCGAGCTGCGCTATTTCTTCACCGCCTCGATCGCTTCGTCAGGTGGCGGCGATGCGCATTCGTCGGAAGCGGTGCGCGACCGCATAAAGCAGCTGATCGACGAGGAGAAAGCCATCGATGTGCTTTCCGACGATGCCATCGTGGACATGCTGCGGGAAAGCGGCGTCGACATCGCCAGGCGCACGGTGGCCAAATACCGGGAAGGCATGAACATACCCTCTTCGGTGCAGCGGCGGCGCGAAAAACGCGCTTTGGCCAGCGCCGGCCGTTGATCTCCGGCGGAATTTCCACAGCTTTCGCCCTTCATTGACAAGCGGCGACGAAGTGGCTAGAAGCCCGCCCGCATGAGACGGGCTGGCGAGTGGATTTGAGTTCGCCGATGCCCGCACGAGAGATGGTCCGTCACGACGTAGGCCACGGGACGGCCAAGAAGGCGGCTTGTGATCAACCGGAAAGTTCGGATCTAAAATCGGCGCAAGTGACGCCGCAAAAGCTTGTGCGCGCGGACCACGAGTATAAACTCGGGACAGTTTGAAGCCTGAGCAAGGAAGGTCAGTTTTCAGATGACACTGCGCATATCGGGAAAACACATGGATATCGGCGATGCGTTCCGTACGCGCATCAACGACCGTGTCGGGGAAGTGATCGGGAAATATTTCGATCGGGGCTTTTCAGGGCAAATCGTAGTCGTCAAATCGGGGTCGCGCTACACGGCCGATTGCATGATCCGGCTGGACTCCGGTGCTTCGCTGCAGGCGACCGGCGATGCCCAGGATCCAACGCTTGCCTTCGATACTGCGGCAGACCGTCTGGAAACGCGCCTCAGGCGCTACAAGCGCCGGCTGAAGTCGCACAATTCAGGCAATAGCAACGGCGAGCTCACCGACGTCGCCTATACGGTGATGGCGCCGCTTGCCGACGACGAGGAGGACATACCGGAGAATTTCGCGCCGGCCATCGTCGCCGAATCGACTATGACGCTGCGGACCATGTCGGTGGCGTCAGCGGTGATCGAACTCGACACCAAGGACAGCCCGGTCCTGGTCTTCCGCAATGCCGGAAATGACCATCTCAACATCGTCTATCGCCGGCCGGACGGGAATATCGGCTGGATCGACCCGTCCACGGCCAAGGTCGCGCAGGGGTAAAGACCAGCCGCACGCGAGCGTGGGGACTGGCGACGGCAGGCGAACAAGGGATTTCAAGCATGGATCTGAGCGATCTCGTCAGCGTTCCGGCAATCATGCCGGCGTTGAAGGCGAACTCCAAAAAGCAGCTGCTGCAATTGCTGTCCGAAAGGGCGGCGGCAATTTCCGGCATTCCGGAGCGAGAGGTGTTCGACACCATCCTGCAACGCGAGCGGCTCGGCTCCACCGGCGTCGGCAACGGCATCGCCATTCCGCACGGCAAGCTGGCTGGGGTGAAGCGGATCGCCGGCGTTTTTGCCCGGCTGGAGACACCGGTGGACTTCGAGGCCCTCGATGATCAGCCGGTCGACCTGGTGTTTCTGCTTTTGGCTCCCGAAGGTGCCGGCGCCGACCACCTCAAGGCGCTGTCGCGCATCGCGCGGGTGCTGCGCGACGCCGACACGGTTGCCAAGATCAGGGGCACGCGCGACGCCGTGGCCATCCATGCGCTGCTGTCGGACACGCAGGCCTCGCACGCCGCTTGAGGTTTTGATTAAATCCTTTGAAGGGCCGCCGTGAGCGGCCCTGTCCGTTTCCAGCCAGATCGCTGCGCCATATTTGTCAGTTGATGGCGCCAATGTTGGTGGATAGCGACGTTAGTGGATAGCGACCGGGGTCAGATCGTTTTCCAGCGCGCCAGCCAGTGCCCGGTCGCGAGCGTCCGAAAGCAGGATCGGCTGGCCATTAGCGGCAAACAGGGCCCACAGTTCCAGACCCGGCGCGATTTCGCCGAGGCCCGGGAAACGGCCGCGCAGATCGTCGCTCGACACTTTCCTGAGATAGGCGACCGAACCTTCGCCGAGATGGGCGAATTCGCCGCTGGTCATGATGATATTCTCGTTAGTTCTGGTCATTTCAAGCCTCCTTGCCGCGAGACGCCGCTCAAGGCCATCCCGCCCATGAGAGCTATCGGCAAAAATCAGTCTTTCACCGATATGTTTATTTTTCGTACCAGCCGTTCGGATTCCGGCCGATCGAGATCGATCGACAGAAGGCCGTTCTTCAATTCCGCCGCAATCACCCGCATGCCGTCGGCCAGCACGAAACAGCGCTGGAACTGGCGCGCGGCGATGCCGCGGTGGAGAAATTCGCGCTCGGTGTCGTCGTTCTGACGGCCGCGCACGACCAACTGGTTCTCCTCCGTTGTGACATCGAGATCGCTTTCCGCGAAACCGGCGACGGCGAGCGTGATACGCAGCCTTTCGGTTTTGCCGTCGGCACCGCTGAGGCGCTCGATGTTGTAGGGAGGATAGCTGTCACCGGACTTTGCCAAGCGCTCCAGCGTCTTTTCCATGGAATCGAAACCGAGGAGAAGCGGGCTGGAAAAAGGCGTCATTCGGCTCATGTTACAGTGTCCTCTCAAGAGCGACATAAAGTGGAAAAACCCGGATGGCATTTTTCCCGATGGTCTTGATATGGTCCGCCGCCCGGCAGACTTCAAGCCGTCACACGTCCCGCCCAAAAAGACTTGCCAAAACAAGGAATTGAAATGCCCCAATCCCGCAGGATCATCATCGACACTGACCCCGGCCAGGACGATGCCGTCGCCATATTGCTGGCGCTCGGCAGCGCCGAGCTGGAGATCGTCGGCATCACCGCGGTGGCCGGCAACGTGCCGTTGAAACTTACCGAAAAAAACGCCCGCAAGATCTGCGAGCTGGCCGGCCGGCCGGACGTCAAGGTCTATGCAGGCGCCATCCGGCCGCTGGCGCGCGAACTGGTCACCGCCGAGGAAGTGCATGGCAAGACCGGCCTCAACGGGCCGCAACTGCCCGAACCAAAGATGAAACTGCAGGAAGAGTATGCGGTCGATTTCATAGTCGAGACGCTGATGAGGGAGGAGAGCGGCACGATCACGCTTTGCGCGCTCGGGCCGCTCACCAACATTGCGTTGGCGCTGATCCGCGAGCCGAAAATCGCGCCGCGCATCAAGGAAATCGTGCTGATGGGCGGCGGCTTCTTCGAGGGCGGCAACGTCACGCCGACCGCCGAGTTCAACATCTATGTCGATCCGCATGCCGCCGATGTCGTGTTCAAATCCGGCATTCCGATCGTGATGATGCCGCTGGACGTCACCCACAAGGCGCTGACCACCGCCAAGCGCACGAAGGCCTTCCGCAAGCTCGGCACCAGGGTCGGCACGGCCACCGCGGACATGCTGGAATTCTTCGAACGTTTCGACGAGGAGAAATACGGTACCGACGGCGGCCCGCTGCACGATCCTTGCGTGATCGCGTATCTGCTGAAGCCGAAGCTGTTCAAGGGTCGCAATTGCAATGTCAGCGTGGAAACCGCCTCGGAGCTCACCATGGGCATGACGGTGATCGACTGGTGGGGGGTGACCAAGCGGCCGAAGAACGCCATGGTGATGCGCGACATCGACCATGATGCGTTTTTCGCGCTGTTGCTGGAAAGGCTGGGGCGGCTTTAGGGCTGCTCAGTAGTTGAGCAGGCGGTAGGTGGTGGTACCGTCCTGGCGTTGCTGTTCTTCGATCGATACTTCCGATCCGATCATGTGGGGTGTTTCCACCTCACCATCGACAAATATCCGAGCGTTGCCGTCATGGAGGCGGACTTCATATCTATAATAAAGTCCATGTCCGACGGAACCTTTCGGATTTAGAGGCATCGTCGCAACATCTTCGACGGTGCCTCCTACGAGTTGTGTGCCAGTGATCGGACTGTTCTGCCTAGTTACAATCGGCACAGCGATCGCGAGAGCGAGCGCGCACAAGATTGTGATGCCAACAACTCTGTCGCGAAACTCTTCCCGAAGCAAAAGAATGCGGGTTCTAAGAGAAATATTTGTCGGCCCCATACCTTAGAGTTGAGTAGCATAGGGGCTTTGTTCAAGAGCGATTCCCCGAAAAAGCCATGTCACTCGCTTCACCTTTGAAAACAGCTTATCGATCGATCGTCGTTCAATTTGCAAACCGGTAAAAGACGAAGCCATTGTCGCGCGTGACGCGCTCGATGCCGACGCGCGAGCCGATCAGATGCGGGAGGTCGTCGTAAACGAGGACCGTCGAACCGTTCTCAAGGACCAGCAGATATTGGATATTGCGCCCTTTACCCTGTCCACTTTTGATCGTTGCATCGACCGGGTCGACCGACCGGATCGGACTTGCGTCATTCGCCCATTTGTTCAGAGCCGACGGAACCATCGCCGCGAACAAAGCGATGGACAGGATCACGCCAAACGCGTTCCTTTTCAAATCCGCGTAAGTCCACGGCATAGACATGAATCCCCAACTGTTGATCCATGTGGTGGCCTGAAGGCCGACTTTCAATCGGCCTTCCTATTCCAGGATGTTGCTGTTGGCGTCGCCGGGCTCGCGGCCGTTACTTCGCCTTGGAAAACGCCAGCCACAGGCCGCCGCCGACCAGGAAGCTGCCGCTGATCCTCGACAAGAGCTTGACGCGGCCGGCCGACAGCAGACGCCCTGCGCGGCCGGCGGCCAGCGCGTAGGTCGAATCCGAGACTGCGGCGAAGATCATCGCGGTGAGACCCATGACGCCGATCTGTAGTGCGTAATTGCCTTCGGGAGCGATGAACTGCGGAAAGAAGGCGCCGAAGAACACCAGCGTCTTTGGATTGCTGATCGCCACCAGCAGCCCCTGCAGGAAGAAGCCGCCACGCGGCCTTTTTGCCGTTCCGTCGGCGTTAAGCTTGCCTTTCGAGCGGAACATCTGCACGCCCATCCAGATCAGGTAGGCGGCGCCGATCAGCCGGACCCACTCGAACCAGTGGCCCATGCCCGCGATCAGCGAAGTCAATCCGATGCCGACGATGGCGATCATGATGGCCAGCCCGGCCTGGGTGCCGGCGACATTGGCGAGACCGGCGCGCGAGCCGTGGCGGATGCTGTTGGCGATGATCAGCGTCACCGTCGGCCCCGGCACCAGGATGATGACGATGCAGGCGACGACGTAGGTGGCGTAGAGTTCCAGCGACATTTTTTCCCTCCACAGAATGCCGCTCGTGCGGCGCGCTGTCGCGATCAATGCATGGCGATGAGTTGCGTGCAAGTCGGCGAGGCGCCGACAATGCGGAGTTGATTTCAGCAGGCGCCGGCCTGCCATGGCAGCGTTGCCTCATAGGCGGCAGCCGCCCTCAGCACGGAGAGGTCACCGCGCGGTCGCCCGATCAATTGCATGCCCATTGGCCTGCCCCTGGCGTCGAAGCCCGCCGGTACGTTGACCGCCGGGCAGCCGCCCAGCGTGGCGAGCGCTGAGACCTGCATCCAGCGATGATAGCTGTCCATGGCACGCCCGGCCACTTCCCTTGGCCAGTGGGTGACGACATCGAAGGGAAAGACCTGTGCGGCTGGCAGCGCAATCAGGTCGAAACGCTCGAAGAGCGACAGCAGCATTCGATGCCAGGACGAGCGCCTCACCGTGGCGGCGTGGATCTGCGGCGCGGTGAGGCGCAGTGCATGTTCCACCTCCCAAACGGCCTCCGGCTTCAGCAGACTTCGTTTCAGGAGATCGTCGTAATGCGCCTTGAGTGCACAACCGCTGCTCGCCTGGCGAAGCGTTACAAAGGCTTGCCACAGCGCTTCGAAGTCGAATTCCGGCATCAGCGGCTCGGCCTCGAAGGATACATCCGCGAACCGGCCGAGTGCTGCCTCGCAAAGCTGTAGAATGCCTGCTTCAACCGGCAGATGGCCGTTAAGATCGCCGAGCCAGGCGATGCGCCCGCCGGCCGCCGGTGCTTCCAGCCCTTCGAGGAACGAGCCTGGTTTATCATGCGACAGCGGCGCGCGAGGATGATAGCCGGCCTGAACGTCGAGCAGCAACGCCATGTCACGCACGTTACGCCCCATCGGCCCTTCGACGCCCATTTGCGCAAGAAACACATCAAGGTCAGGGCCGGCCGGCACCAATCCCTGCGATGGACGGAAGCCATAGACATTGTTGTAGGCAGCGGGATTGCGCAGGGAACCGCCAAAATCGCTGCCATCGGCAACGGGAACCATGTCGAGCGCCAGCGCGACCGCCGCACCGCCGCTCGAGCCGCCGGCGGTCAGCGCCGGGTCAAATGCGTTGAGCGTCTGTCCGAACACGGTGTTGTAGGTGTTGGAGCCGAGCCCGAATTCGGGAACGTTGGTCTTGCCGATGATGATCGCGCCGGCCTTGCGGACGCGCTCGACGAAGAAGTCGTCTTCCTCAGGCACAAAATCGGCGAAGATCGGCGAGCCGAAGGTGGTTCTCAGGCCGTTTGTCAGCGCAAGATCCTTAATCGCGATCGGCAGGCCGAACAGCGATCCGGTATCTCCTCCTCGCGCCAGATGGGCGTCAGCGCTGTCGGCCTCGCGCAGGATGTCGGCACGCTCACGCAATGAAACGATAGCGTTGACCAGCGGGTTCACCGCCTCGATCCTGTCGAGGAATGCCGCGACCACTTCGCGCACCGAAAGCTGCCGGCGCCTGATCTTCCCGGCAAGCGCCACGGCAGACAGGCGGCAGATGTCGCCGGCGGGCGGCACCGCATGCTTGGTCGTCGGGCGCATGGCTGTCATCCGGCTTCAGCCTGTAGATTTCTGCAGGGCGGCATCGACGTCCCTGGCCAGCGGGATGGCCGGCTGTGCACCGGCTTTCAGGCAGGCCAGCGAACCGGCTGCGGCAGCGCGGGCAAGCGCCTGGTCGAGCGGCAGGCCGGCTGCCAGCCCGGCTGCAAAATAGCCGCAGAACGTGTCGCCGGCACCGACCGTGTCGAGCGGGGTGATCTTCAGCGCCGGAACCATCAGGAGATCGTCCGGCGTTGCCGCCAGAACGCCGTCCGAGCCAAGCGTGACGACGATGGTGCGGCCGGTTCTCGCGGCATAGTCGCGCATCCGTGCCGGGCGGTCGCGGCCATTCAACGACAGCGCCTCGCCATAGAGGTCGAACTCGGTTTCGTTGGCGACGAGATAGTCGGCCTTGCCGAGGAAGCCGGCCGCGTCGCCATGGAAAGGTGCGGTGTTGAGCACGGTCATCGCGGCGGCTGTCCTTGCCGCGTCGAGTGCTGCCTCGACGGTCTGCAGCGGGATCTCCAGTTGCAGCAGCACGACGTCGCCGTTTTTTACGAAAGCCTTGGAAAGGTCACCCGGCACGACCGAATCATTGGCGCCCGGCACAACGGCGATCACGTTCTCGCCGTCGGCGCCGACCATGATCAACGCGGTACCGGTCGAGGCAAAGGTCTCGCCGACGCCGGACAGGTCGATCTTGCCGTCGCGCAGCAGCGCGAGAGCGTCGCTGGCGAAGCTGTCCTTGCCGACCGCGCCGACCATGCGCACCTTGGCGCCGGCGCGGGCGGCGGCCAGCGCCTGGTTGGCGCCCTTGCCGCCGGGGGCAGTAGCGAAACCGGAGCCGCGCACGGTCTCGCCGGGACCGGGCAAGCGGTCGACACTGGCGATGAGATCGAGATTGATGGAGCCGATGACGACGATCAAGAAGTGCCTCCCGCTAGCGCATACCACTCTAATTGCGCGGGAAGCTACTCCGTAAGATCGCTGCTTGTCACCCTAGCGGTCCTTGCATCGCTCCAATCGTTCCATTCGTTGGCTATTCAAGAAGAGACCTGTCCCGCCTCCCAGCCGAGGATGGCGCGTTTGCGGGTCAGGCCCCAATGGTAGCCGGTGAGTGCGCCGGACTTGCCGAGAGCCCGGTGGCACGGCACGACGAAGGACATCGGATTGGCACCGACCGCGGCACCGACAGCCCGGCTGGCACTCGGTGCGCCGATGCGCGCGGCGATCGAGGAATAGGTGCAGGCCTGGCCCATCGGAATACGCAGCAAGGCCTCCCAGACACGGACCTGGAAGTCTGTGCCGATCATGACGACGCGCAGCGGCTGGTCGGCGCGCCACAGCGACGGATCGAAGATGCGCGCGGCATAGGGCGCCGTCGCCGCCATGTCCTCGACATAGGTCGCATTCGGCCAGCGGCTGGACATGTCGGCAAAGGCCGCACGCTCGCCGCCGGGATCGTTGAAGGCGAGGCCGGCAAGGCCGCGGTCCGTCACCATGATCAGCGCGATGCCGAAAGGTGAGATATGATAGCCGTAGCGGATGGTGAGCCCTGCGCCGCGGGTCTTGTAATCGCCCGGCGACATCGCTTCGTGGGTGACGAACAGATCGTGCAGCCGGCCTGGGCCGGACATGCCGAGTTCGAACGAGGTTTCAAGCAGCGGCATGCCGGCATCGAGCAGCTTGCGCGCATGATCGAGGGTGACGGCCTGCAGAAAAGCCTTGGGCGACAGGCCGGCCCAGCGGGTGAACAGCTTCTGCAGCCCGGTCGGCGTCTCGCCGACCTCCTCGGCCAGCACTTCCAACGAAGGCTGGTCGCGATAGTCGAGGCTGATCTTTTCGATGGCACGACGGACGATTTCGTAGTCTCCACCTTCAGGCGTGATGTCTTTCTGAAGGATTGCTGTCGTTTTGAGAGGCATTTGGGCGTTCATGGCAGTATCTCCTTGAGTGCGAATATCGTCCTTCGCGGCGCCGATCACCACCCGAAACTTGCTTTCCCGCAGCATGTACCCAGATAGAGTCGGCTTTGAATGGGAAGGACGGTCGTGGCTGGTGAAAAAGTAAACTTGACCGGGGCAAAGGAGACTTTGCTTTTGACACTTTACGGCAAGGCGCTGGAGAGCCGGCTGCCCAATTCGCTGCTCAGGGACTACTTTGCCGACGAGGCGGTGCGCAACATCGATTATGATTTCTCACGGCTCAAGGTCGACAACAATCTCGGCATCGGTCTAGCAATCAGGGCAAAGACGCTGGACGTCTGCGTTCAGGACTTTCTCGCCCGAAATCCTGACGCCATCGTACTGCATCTCGGGTGTGGGCTCGATACGCGCATATTCCGTATCGACCCGCCAGCCGGCGTGGACTGGTTCGACGTCGACTATCCCGAAGTCATCGATCTCAGGCGCAAGCTCTATCCAGTGCGGGATCACTACCATCTGATCGCTTCGTCGGTCACCGAACCTGGATGGCTGAACAAAGTACCTCGGGATCGCCCGGCCATAGTCGTGGCGGAAGGCCTGACTCCCTACCTGGGTGCCGAGGAGGGGCAGCAACTGTTTTCTCGTTTGGTGGGACATCTTTCGAGCGGCGAACTGGTTTTCGATGCCTATAGTCGCCTGGGACTGAAGATCATTCGCCTCAATTCCTCCTTCCGCGCCACCGGCGCCGAGGTCCACTGGAGCATCGAGAACCCGCATGAATTGGAGCGAGCCGTTCCGAAGCTGCGGTTCGTCGAGGACATCCCTGCCTATAAGCCGGAACATGCCGCTCGCATGCGCTGGTTCGCGAAACTGTTCGTTCGCCTTTGGAAATAATTCCAGCATTGCGCAAGATCGGCAGGCTGTTGCGCTATCGGTTCTGAAACGCTGGCTCAGCGCGCCTTGGCGGCTGCCAGAGCGCGCGAAAATGCGGTGGCAAAACTTTCGCGGTCGGCAGGGTTGAGGAAGCCGCCGATCGAGACGGTTTTTCCTTGCGCCTCGACCGCCATTCTGGTGATGCCGATCTCGGCGTGGCGGGCGATCGAAAAGCGCGCCCAGAACGGATTGAAGCGGTGTGCTTCCGATTTGCCTGACGGGGCAGTCTTGCGGATGTCGAGGCTGGTGCGCGACACCGATACCTCCTCGCGAGCCCGGGCGGCACGATAATTGGCGCGGAAGGCGATGTAGACGGCGATCACGTCGAGGCCGAAGAAGCCGAACACCGGCCAGGCGCCGCGCGACAGAAAAAAAGCTCCGGTCACCAGCCAGCCGAACAGCAGGGCGCCCATCAGGATGGCAAAGCCGGTCTTGCCCAGCGACCGGTGCGGTGTCAGCAGCGCCTGGAAAAATGGCTCGTCGGCCTGAAATGAGGCGTTTGTGTCGCTCATTGGGGAATATTATAGGAAGGCAATGACAAGCCCCAAGCCCAAAAACTCTTCTGCGCTAAAAAAAGACCTGTTGCCCGGCCGCCGCGACGGCTCGAACGTCAAGCCGCGTCCGCGGCCGGCGAGATCGCGGGCGCTTTACAGCGCGGCCGAGGTGCATGAGATTTTCCGGCGCTTTTCCGTTCAGCGGCCGGAACCGAGGGGCGAGCTCGAACATATCAACGCCTTCACGCTGTTGGTGGCGGTGGTGCTTTCGGCTCAGGCGACGGACGCCGGCGTCAACAAGGCGACGCGGGCGCTGTTCAAAATCGCCGACACGCCGCAAAAGATGCTGGCGCTAGGCGAGGCCAAGCTCGGCGACCATATCCGCACCATCGGGCTATGGCGCAACAAGGCCAAGAACGTCATCGCGCTGTCGGAGGCGCTGATCCGCGACCATGGCGGCGAGGTGCCTGAGGATCGCGATCAACTGGTCGAGCTGCCGGGTGTCGGCCGCAAGACCGCCAACGTCGTGCTCAACGTGGCATTCGGCCAGCATACGATGGCGGTCGACACGCACATCTTCCGCATCGGTAACAGGCTCGGCCTGGCGCTGGGCAAGACGCCGGAACAGGTCGAGCAAGGTTTCCTGAAGATCATTCCGGATGAATATATGCGGCACGCGCATCATTGGCTGATCCTGCACGGCCGCTATGTCTGCAAGGCGCGCAAGCCGGATTGCCCGGCCTGCGTCATCGCCGATATCTGCAAGGCCAAGGAAAAGACGACCAGCGTGCCTGCACCGCTGGTCGAGATCGCGCCGCTCGGGCCAGTAGAAGCGGCTACTGAGTCAGTGCCCGGCAAGTGACTCTGAAGTTCCTCGTATGTGGCGCCGTCCACATTCAGGAACTCTCCTCGACGAACACCTCCTCGCGCTTCTTCCTGACTGCGGGGAGAAACACGATGACGAGCACGGCAAGCGCGATGAGGAGCAGGCTGGCGCTGATCGGCCGCGTCACGAAGGTGCTCGGATCGCCGCGCGAGAGGATCATGGCGCGGCGTAGGTTTTCCTCGAGCAGCGGGCCGAGCACGAAGCCGAGCAGCAGCGGCGCAGGTTCGCAGCGCAGCTTGGTCAGGAGGTAGCCAAGCAAGCCGAAGAAGGCGACGGCATAGAGGTCGTAGACGTTGGTGTTGACGCTGTAAACGCCGATCGAGCAGAACGCCATGATGATCGGGAAGAGCACATAGTAGGGGATGGTAAGAAGTTTCACCCAAAGCCCGATCAGCGGCAGGTTCAAGATGATCAGCATCAGATTGCCGATCCACATCGAGGTGATGATACCCCAAAACAGTGCAGGCTGTTCGATGGCGACATTGGGGCCGGGCACGATGCCCTGGATGATCATCGCGCCGATCATCAGCGCCATTACCGGGTTGGCCGGAATGCCGAGCGTCAGCATCGGGATGAAGGAGGTTTGGGCGCCGGCATTGTTGGCCGATTCCGGTCCGGCGACGCCTTCGATGGCGCCCTTGCCGAATTCCCCGGGATTTTTCGAGACACGTTTTTCGACGGTGTAGGAGGCAAAGGCGGCAAGGATCGCGCCGCCTCCCGGCAGGATGCCGAGCGCCGAACCGATGATCGTTCCGCGCACGATGGGAGCCGCCATGCGCCGAAAATCTTCGCGGGTCGGCATAAGGCCGGAGATCTTTCGGATCAGCACGGAACGCTCATGCTCGTTTTCGAGGTTGCGCAGTATCTCGGCGACGCCGAAGACACCGACCGCCACTGCGACGAAATTCAGCCCGTCGGCATATTCGCGGATACCGAGTGTGAAGCGGGGCGTACCGGTGTAGATATCGGTGCCGACAAGTCCCAGCAGCAGGCCGAGCACGACCATAGCCAGCGCCTTGACGATCGAGCCGTGGGCGAGCGCGACGGACGAGACCAGGCCGACGATCATCAGCGAAAAATACTCGGCCGCGCCGAATCTCAGCGCTATCGCCGTCAGCGGTGGGGCAAAGATGGCGACGAGGAAGGTCGACACCGTGCCGGCAAAGAACGAGCCTATCGCCGCGGTCGCCAGGGCTGCTCCGGCGCGGCCGTTCCTGGCCATCTGATAGCCGTCGATTGCGGTGACGGCCGACGAGGATTCGCCGGGCATGTTGATGAGAATGGCGGTGGTCGAGCCGCCATACTGCGCGCCGTAATAGATACCGGCGAGCATGATGAGAGAGGAAACCGGGTCGCCGATCTGGAAGGTGATCGGCAACAGCATGGCGATGGTTGCGGTGGCACCGATGCCGGGCAGAACGCCAATCAGCGTGCCGAGAAGGACGCCGATCAGGCAGAAACCGAGGTTTGCCAAAGATGTGGCTGTCGAAAAGCCGAGTGCGAGGTTGTTGAGGAGTTCCATTTCATCTCCTCACAACGACAGTGGCAACCACGGGCCGAAACGCCGAAACGGCAGGCCGAGTGCGTAGCTGAAGACGACGAATGCGAACAGCGTCAGGCCGGCTGACAGCACGAGTGCAGTCAGCGGCTTCATACGGCCGCTACCGAAAGATGCGATCAGCGCCGTCAGGAAGATCGACGGGATGAAGCCGAGGCCGCGCACCGTCAGGCCGAAGAAGATCGGAGCAGGCAGGATGAACAGCATGCCGCGCCACGCAATGTAACCGATCGGCTCACTCTCGAAGCGCACTGCCTCGACTAGGATGACGGCGCCGAGCAGAATGAGCACGATCGCCAGAACCAGGGGGAAATAGCCCGGCCCCATGCGAAAGGCGGTGCCGATTTCGAGGCCCAGCGACTGCAGCGCGAAAAAGGCGCCAATAAAGATCAACAGCGCGGCGCATATGCCGTTGGTTCTGTCGATTGCGAAAGGTTTCATGGCGTCCTCCCGGCCCGCCTCACGGGCGTGCCGATGCCGGTGTAAAAACGGGGCGCTGGCGGCGCCCCGTTGAAAACCTTTAGTCGGCGTACTGGCCGGCCGCTTCGATGATCGGCCTCCAGCGCGCAATCTCACTTTCCAGCTTGGCCTTGAGCGCGGCCGGCGTGGCATCGGCCTCGGGCGACGGCTTGGTGCCGAGTTCGGCAAATCGGGCGACGACGTTCTGGTCCTTCAGCGCCACCTGCAGAGATTTCGACAGGCGTTCGGTGATCTCGGCCGGCGTGCCCTTGGGTGCATAGATGCCGTGCCAGATGCCGACCTGCACCTGGGGAAGACCGGCCTCTATCGTCGTCGGCACGTCCGGCAGCACGTCTAGCCGTTGCGGCGAGGTTACGGCATAAGCCTTGATCGTGCCGCCCTGGATCTGCTTGGTGGTATTGGTCGTCTGGTCGCACATGATGTCGACCTGGCCGCCGAGAAGATCGGTCATGGCCGGGCCGGTGCCCTTGTAGGGTACGGTGACCAGCGGCGTGCCGATGGCGCTCATAAACAGCATGCCGCACAGATGCGAGGCGGCACCGATCCCGGCATTGGCAACGGTGATGCTGTCCTTGTTGGCCTTGGCGTAGTCGACCAGCCCCTTCAGATCGGTCGGCTCGAGGTCCTTGCGGCCGACGATGGTCATCGGCACCTCGGTGACGAGGCCGACATATTCGAATGCGTTCAGCGTGTCGTAGGCGAGCTTTCTGTAGAGCGTAGCACTTGTCGCCATGCCGATGTGATGGAGGAGCAGCGTGTAGCCGTCAGGCTCGGCATTTGCGACGCGGCCGGCGCCCAGTGTGCCGCCGGCGCCGCCGACATTCTCGACGATGACCTGCTGGCCGAGGTCCTTCGACATGGCTTCCGCGACAAGACGCGTGACGGTGTCAGTAGGGCCGCCGGCCGAAAACGGCACGACAATGGTGATGGTGCGTTCGGGGTAGGTCTGCGCGCCAGCGGCCGGTGGGTAAAGCATGGCGGCCGCAGCGACAGCCAGCGCGGCGACGAATTTTCTCATCGTGATTCCTCCCATGATACGAATTACCAACCGCTGCGTGGAGTTCCTCTCAAAACTGACTGTAGATGGAGCAATAACTAGCGCAACCCGACAAATGACAATCGGGCTCAAACGGCAAACTGCACGTCTATCCGCGCAAATGAGTGGGAAGGCTGGGCCGTGCGATGCCCTTCCTCCAACCTATGCTAGTAGCCATAGCCGCGCGCCATCGCCGCCGCGAACACCGGGATCAAGAGGAAGATGAAGGCCGCGGTGCGGACATAGGTGCGAACGGACGCTAGCTCCGCCGCAGGCACCTGGAAGCCGGAACTGGCGCTCGCCTGCCTGTTCCAGGACAGGAATCGGACGGTCGGGATAATCGACAACAGGCCGACAATTGCGAAAGCGGCCATCTTTGCCCAGAACATCCAGTTGTAGACGTAGAATTCCCAGCCCTTGAGACCATAGATGACGCGGCCGATGCCGGCGACGATGATCAGCATGGCGATGATGCCGTAGTGGCGATCGATGCCGACAAGCCGCTTCAGCGTCGCGGCGGACAAGTCGCTGCGGATCAGGACGAACTCGGCGCCGATGATGCCTGCCAGCGAAAACACCAGCAGATGATGGAAGATGGCAAGCACAAGGTCGGTGGTGTCCATGCTGTTCCCCTCTGTCGGACGGCAGCGCCGAAACCGAACGCACGTGAACCAATACTGGCGAAAAATAACACTGCTTGGCAGAATTCACATCAGCCTGGAAGATAATCTACACAGCCTTGGCTCTTGTTTTACGCAACGGATTTTGATTCCCAGTCTCATGCATGTCGCTGTCCTAACCGTTGGATGACCTGCATTAGGCACCGGCAACACAACCGAGACATGACCATGGCCAGTCCGCATACAATTGTCGCCCCAGTGATTGAGACCTCTCGCACGGTCCTGCGGCCGCACCGGCTGGACGATTTCGACGCCTATGTCGCAATGTGGGCCGATCCCGTCGTCACCCGTTTTATCGGCGGCAAGCCGCGCACGCGGGAGGAAAGCTGGATGCGTTTCCTGCGCCATGCCGGCCTGTGGTCGCTTCTGGGCTACGGCTTCTGGGCGATCGAGGAAAAGGCGACCGGCCGCTTCATCGGCGAGGCCGGCTTTCACGATCTGAAACGCGACATGACGCCGTCGATCGAGGGCATTCCGGAGGCCGGCTGGGCTCTGGTTTCGGGCGTGCATGGCCAGGGGTTGGCCAGCGAAGTCGTCGCACGGGTGCTTGCCTGGGGCGATGAGGCATTTGCAGCCGCGAAGACCGTCTGCATCATCGATCCGGAAAACACCGGCTCGCTGAACGTCGCGGCAAAATGCGGTTATGGCGAAGTGCTGCGAACCGTCTACCAAGGCAAGCCGACCATCCTGCTGGAGCGGCAACCCTGACGGATGCTGTTTGGCACTGCCTGCCACGTCGTCTTCGGGCGTCCGGTCCGCCAGCCTGAAAATCGCGCAGGCCGATTGTGCCGCATGCGGCGTGTTCTGTCTTTGACAGGAGGACGCAAACTCTGCATGAATTTTATCGAGCGGGTCTGAAGTCAGGCCACGTTTCTGGCAGGCACCGGAGGAGGTGTCGCGATTTGGAGGAATCCCATGCTGAACAGACGCCGATTCTTGATGAGCACCGCGGCAGCAGGTGCTGCCGGACTCGCGCAATCGCATTTTATCCCCGCCTTCGCGCAGGACGCGCCGCAGCTGCAGATTTTCGTGCCGGCGGCGCCAGGCGGCGGCTGGGACCAGACGGCGCGCGCCATGGACCAGGTGCTGCGCAGTGAAAAACTTGTCTCCGGCTCGCAGATCACCAATGTCGGCGGCGCCGGCGGTACTGTCGGCCTGCCGCAATTCGTCAATCAGTGGAAGGGCAAGGGCAATGCGCTGATGGTGGCTGGCATGGTCATGGTCGGCGCGATCATCGCCAACAAGGCGGCTAACAACCTTACCGAGGTCACGCCAATCGCCCGCCTTACTGGCGAGTTCGAGGCGCTTGTGGTGCCGGCCGCCTCGCCGTTCAAGACGGCCGCGGACTTTGTCGCTGCTCTCAAGGCTGACCCGACGCAGGTTCCGGTTGCTGGCGGTTCGGCCGGCGGCTCGGACCATATATTGTTCGGCCTCATCGCCAAGACCGTTGGTGTTCCGGCCACCAATCTTTCCTATGTGCCGTTCGCCGGCGGCGGCGAGGCGCTTTCGGCGCTGCTCGGCAACCAGGTCGCGGCCGGCATCTCCGGCTATGGCGAGTTCGCCGAACAGGTCAAGGCGGGTGCGCTGCGGCTGCTGGCCATCTCCGCGGACAAACGCCAGGAGGGGATCGATGCGCCGACGATGAAGGAAGCCGGCATAGATGTCGAGCTGTTCAACTGGCGTGGCGTCTTCGCACCGCCCGGCGTCTCGGACGCCGACAAGGCAGCAATGATCAAGCTGATCGAGACCATGGCCAAGAGCGACGCCTGGGCCACCGAATGCAAGAACCGCAACTGGACGCAGATCCTGCTCACCGGTGACGATTATGCGAAATTCGTCGCAGAAGACACGGCCCGCATCGGGACGATCCTCAAGGACCTCGGCCTAGCGTGATGCTCTCGGCAAGGGGCGGCAGCCTGCGCCAACCCTTGCCGACTTTCGCCAGCCGCATGGACATACGCGGCGCCGGAGGTGAAACTACGCCGAGATCGGCCGAGTGAGACCGGTCCAAGGAGAACCGGCCCGAAGGGACCGACATTGGGAGGACGATGATGAGCACCAGCGACCAGCCGGCGCCGCCGCGCCTTGCAGTGCCCGAACTGCTGATCGGCGTCGGGCTCCTCGCCTGTGCCGGTGCGGTTGCCTGGCAGACGCTGGCAATCCCGGTGTCGCCGCTCTATTCCAAGGTCGGTCCGACCGTCTTTCCCTACATCACCATGACCGGGATGATGATCCTGTCGCTGCTGCTCATCATTGCCGCCTTGCGGGGCGGATGGCAGCCGGAGGACGAAAAGGAGACGCCGACCGACTGGAAGGCGATGGGCATCGTCGCCCTCGGACTGATCGCCAATCTGGTGCTGATCCAGCCGCTCGGCTTTACCGCTGCATCTGTCATCATGTTCGTTCTCATCTGCCACGGTTTCGGCAGCCGGCGTCCGCTGCGTGACGTGCTGCTCGGGCTGATCCTGGCGCTGGCCGCCTATTTCGGCTTTGCCAGGGCGCTTGGCGTCAATATCGGCGCCGGCTTCATCGAAAACCAGCTGAACGCGATCGTCGATTCGGTCGTTGCCATGCTGAGGGGCTGACGCCATGGAAACGCTCGGCCATCTCGCGCACGGATTTTCGGTCGCCTTCTCGCCGATCAATCTCATATGGTGCCTGGTCGGCACCACGCTGGGGACTGCGATCGGCGTGCTGCCCGGCCTCGGGCCGGCACTGACCATCGCGCTGCTGTTGCCGATCACCTATCAGGTGGCGCCGGAGGCGTCCTTCATCCTGTTTGCCGGCATCTACTACGGCGCCATGTATGGCGGCTCGACGACATCGATCCTGCTCAACACGCCTGGCGAAAGCGCCACCATCGTCACCGCGCTGGAAGGCAACCGGATGGCCCGCTCCGGCCGCGGCGGTGCGGCCCTGGCGACCTCGGCGATCGGCTCCTTCGTCGCCGGCACGCTGGGCACCATCGGCGTTGCCTTCCTGGCGCCGATCGTCGTCAAATTCGCGCTGGCCTTCGGCCCGGCCGAATATTTCTCGCTGATGGTGCTGGCCTTCATCACGGTTTCGGCAGTGCTCGGCTCGTCGTCGGTGCGCGGCCTGACCAGCCTGTTCGTCGGCTTCGTCGTCGGCATGATAGGCGTCGACCTGCAGACGGGGCAGCCGCGCTTCACCTTCGGCACGAGCGAATTGCTCGACGGCGTCGACGTCATCGTCGTCGCCGTTGGCCTGTTCGCCGTTGGCGAGACGCTTTACATGGCCTCGCGCCGTTATGCCGGTAAGGACGATATCGTGCCGTTGAAAGGGTCGCTCTATATGACCGCGGCCGAATGGTCGCGCTCGTGGAGGCCATGGCTGCGCGGCGCCCTGATCGGCTTCCCGATAGGCGCCATGCCGGCCGGCGGCGCCGAAATCCCGACCTTCCTGTCCTATGCGATCGAGAAGAAACTCTCCAGACACAAGGAGGAGTTCGGCACCGTCGGCGCCATCGAGGGCGTTGCCGGGCCGGAGGCCGCCAACAATGCATCCGCGGCCGGCGTGCTGGTGCCGATGCTGACGCTCGGCCTGCCGACCTCGGCGACGGCCGCGATCATGCTGTCGGCGTTCCAGAGCTACGGTATCAATCCGGGGCCGCTGCTGCTGACGACACAGGCCGACCTGGTGTGGGGGCTGATCGCCAGCCTGTTCATCGCCAATTTCATCCTCGTCGTCCTCAACCTGCCGCTGATCGGGCTCTGGGTGCGATTGCTGAAGATCCCGGCCCCGCAACTCTATGCCGGCATCCTGGTGTTCGCCACGGTTGGCACTTACGGCATCTCGCAATCGCCGATCGACCTCGTCATCCTCTATCTGCTCGGTGCCGCCGGCTTTCTGATGCGGCGTTTCGATTTCCCGACCGCGCCCGTCATCATCGGCATGATTCTCGGGCCGCTTGCCGAAACGCAGTTCCGCCGCGCGATGACCATCTCCAACGGCGATTGGACGGTGTTCTACAAGCATCCGCTGTCGCTGACGCTGCTGACGCTGGCCTTCATCGGGCTGGTTGGACCGCATATCTGGGCCTACATCGAGCACAGACGCATGCGTGGACCGGAGCACGTGCCGGGCGATGCCTGAGCTGTTCGTGACGTCATGACAGACCTGCTTTCCGGCATCCGCATCCTTGACCTGACCAATGTGCTGGCCGGCCCCTATTGCGCCTACCAGCTGGCGTTGCTCGGGGCCGACGTCATCAAGGTCGAGACGCCGCAAGGCGGTGATCTGGCGCGCCAGCTCGGCGCCTCGCCGGAGCTCAACCGGGCGGGCATGGGCGCTTCGTTCCTGGCGCAGAATGCCGGCAAACGCTCGGTGGCGCTCGATCTCAAGCAGGAGGCCGGCCGCGAACGCTTCCTCGATCTGGTCGCTTCGGCCGACGCGCTGGTCGAGAATTTCCGCCCCGGCGTAATGGACCGGCTGGGGCTTGGCCATGCCAGGCTGAAGGAGGTCCGGCCAAGCCTTGTCTATTGTGCGATATCGGGCTTCGGCCAGACCGGGCCGATGCGCGACAATCCAGCCTACGACCAGATCATCCAGGGTCTTTCCGGGATTATGAGCATCACCGGTACACCGGAAACGGCGCCGCTGCGTGTCGGCTATCCGGTTGCCGATACGCTTGGCGGGCTGGTCGGGGCGTTCGCCATTACCGCCGCATTGGTCAAGCAGAAGACGACAGGCGAGGGCGCGTTCCTGGACGTGTCGATGCTCGAATGCACGCTTTCTGCGCTCGGCTGGCCGGTGTCGAACTATCTGACGGCGGACGTCGAGCCGCAGCCGATGGGCAATGAAAACATGACGGCCGCACCGTCTGGCGCGTTTCGCACCGGCGACGGCTTGCTCAACATCGCAGCCAACAAGCAGGAGCAGTTCATCGCGCTGTGCCGATTGATCGGCCGGCCGGAGCTGGCCTCGGATGTCCGCTTTGCCGAGCGAGAAACGCGCAAGCAGAACCGCATTGCATTGAAAGCGCTGATCGAGGATGCCTTGGCGAGCGGCTCGGCCGCCGCCTGGGAGGAGACGTTCAATCGCGCCGGCGTGCCGGCAGGCCGGGTGCTGACAATCCCGCAGATACTGCAGGAGCAACAGGTGATCGAGCGCGGCATGACGGCGCGCTTCCAGGCTGTGTCCGGAATGGACAAGCCGCTGACCGTGGTGCGCGGCGGCTTCATGGTCGATGGCAAGGCACCTTTGCCGAGCAGGCCGCCGCCGGGGCTGGGCGAGCATATGGACGAGGTTTTTGCCGACCTGCCGCCACGCGCCAAGAAAAGAGCGAAGGCATGAGCGGAACGCAAAACAAGACTGGTCGCGCGCGCGGCGAGGAATGGTGGCAGACCGGCATCATCGAGATGCGCCCCGGCGTCATCCGGCTGCGCGGCTATGAAATCCAGGATCTGATCGGTCGCGTCAGCTTTCCGGCAATGATCTGGCTCATGCTGCGCGGCGAAACGCCAAGCGAGGAGCAGGCGGCGCTGCTTGGCATCGCGCTGGGTGCTGCCGTCGACCATGGGCCGCAGGCGCCGTCGATCGCCATCGCCCGTATGGCGATCACCTGCGGCGTCGGCATCAACAGCGCCATGGCATCAGCCGTCAACGTGCTTGGCGATGTGCATGGCGGCGCCGGCGAACAGGCGCTTTCCTTCTACGGAGACATCGCTGCCGAACTGGACGCCGGCATGCCGCTTGCGGACGCCGTGTCGGCGCGGCTCGATCGTTTCCTTGCCGGGGAAAACGGTTATGTGCCCGGGCTCGGCCATCGTTTCCATCCGGTCGACCCGCGGGCGCCCCGCCTCATCGAGCTAACCCGCGACTTTGCCGCGCGCGGCATCGTCAGCGGGCGCTTCGCCGATATCGCCGAGGCGATCGAGGCCGAGGTGGCGCGGCGCAAGGGCAAAAAAATCCCGCTCAATATCGACGGCGCCACGGCCGTCATCTACGGCGAGCTCGGCTTTCCGCCGCCGCTGACGCGCGGCCTTTTCGTGCTGTCGCGCTCGGTCGGCATCCTCGCACATGCGTGGGAACAGTCGCAGGAAAGCGACCGCAACAAGGGGCCGCTGCCGCGCGAATGGCTGTGGGCCTATACCGGCACGCCGGCGCGGCCTCTGCCCGAGGAAGACGATGGCAGTCAGTGAGGCATCGGTTCAAGAGACGGCGGCGGCGGGCGCTGGAACCAATTCCATCCCGACACAGTCGGGGCAGGCCTCCATCTTCTATTGAGCGGGATCTTTTCCGAACGCCGGACCCTGCTTTTTGGGATTATGCTCCAGCTCGGCAATCCTGATGTTCCTCACCAGCGTCGAAAGATCCGGCTCGTCGATGAGCAACGCCGCGTCGGCTGGTGCCAGCCACGCACGCTGACGCCTCTTGGATTCCTGCCAGTCGGCAAGTTCCTCGGTTACCTCCAGCAAATAGACGACGACGTCGACACGGACGAAGCGGTTCGCCAGCCGCTTCCAGTAGCAATAGGTGCCGGCCGGCTGTTTCAGTGTCTTGCCGAGAACGCCGGCTTCTTCCTGTGCTTCGATGGTGGCCGCCTTGCGGCCGCTCTTGCCCTTCATCGGCCAGCCCTTCGGCACAATAAAGCGCCTTGTCGTTCGCGATGTGACCAGCATCACCTCGACTTCGCCATGCTCGTTCAGCCGAAACGGAATCGCCGCGACCTGGCGAATCCGGTCGCCCTCCCTTGCCTTGCGTACGACCTTCTTCTTGCTGGCTGCCATTCGATAATCCAGTCGAGGCGGTGCCCAAACGGCAAGGGCAGCGTTGCAAAGTCGGCCGCTTTCAATGGGGCGCAAGCGGAGCGGTTTCCACAATATATAAGTCGGCTAAATAAATGGAAGGGCCGGTCGTCAGCGGCAGGTGCTGACAAAGCCGCTCCCCGACGGCAGCAACTGGCAAGTTGGCCTCATCTGCGGCACCTCCTGCCGTTGCGGTGTTGGGATTTGGCGATCCTGGGCACGGTACTGCTGTTGCTGCTGCTGGTATTGCTGCCGCCGCAGCCTGTTCTCCAACATCTGCAACTGGTCTTGCTGGATCAACACGTTGCGGTCGGCGGGACTGACGACCTGTGCCGATGCAGCAGGATTTACGCCCGACAGCATCGCCGCGGTCAGCATTGCCGACCCTAAAAACGTCAATAGACGAAGCCGTGACATCCATTCATTCCCGCACAAAACCGATCTTTCCTTAATATAGGGCTTTTGTCCGACGACACCATGGCCGCCGCTGATTTGAAGCGGATTGGAAGAGGCATTTCGGCTTCGGATGCTCCTCGCGTCAATCGACTTCGCGCAGCCGGTATCCGACGCCGGTCTCGGTCGTGATATAGCGGGGCTGGTCGGGCGTCTTCTCAATCTTTAGCCTGAGTTGCCGGACATAGACTCTGAGATATTGAACGTCGGTGGAATCGCCCCAGACCTGCTTCAGCAGGAACTGGTGGGTGAGAACCTTGCCGGCGTGCTGCACCAAGGTGCGAAGAATGTCGTATTCCTTCGGCGAGAGCTTTATCTCCTTGTCCTCGACCTTGACGACGCGCTTCACCAGATCGACGGAGAGGTCGCCGGTTTGGAACACCGGTCTCTCACCCTGCTGCTGAAACTTGTGGCGAAGCGCTACGCGGATGCGTGCGACAAGCTCGTTCATACCGAACGGCTTGGTGACATAGTCGTCGGCGCCGAGTTCGAGGGCGGACACGATGCCGGCCTCATCAGTGCGGCTGGAAAGAATAACCACGGGAATGTCCAGGCCATCATCCCGCCATTTGCGCAGCAAATCATGGCCGCTCATGCCGGGGAGGCCGAGATCGAGCAGGACAAGGTCCGGCTTTTCCGTCTCGATGAGTTCAATCGCCGCCCTGGCGTTCGGCGCCTCGCTGATCGCGTAGCCTTGGCTGCCAAGCCCGACGCGAAGCAGTTTCCGGATCGGCGGTTCATCGTCGACCACCAATATCCTGACGTCCAGGCTCGTCATGCCAGATCGTCCATATTTTGATGGCCCGCATCGGGTTCGCCGAGGTTGGGCAGTTCCGCCGGCACCAGTTGCATCCTGATGGTGAAAACCGCCCCCGAGCGGTCGGACCTGTTTGCCGCCGAGAGCGTCCCGCCCATCGCTTCGATGAAGCCGCGGCAAATCGACAGGCCGAGCCCCGTGCCGGCACGCACCTGGTCACCCTTGCGCACACGGTAGAAAGTGTCGAAAACGCGCTCTAGATCCGCTGGCGGAATGCCTGGTCCCTCATCCATGATCTGCAGGATGACGAAGCCGTTGTCGGCCCAGGCTTGCAGGCGGATCGTCGAACCTGGCGGCGCGTATTTTGCAGCATTGTCGAGGAGGTTGAACAGCACCTGTTCGAACAGAACGGGGTCGACCCGCAACATCGGCAGATCCGATGGAATGTCGATCTCGGTCTTATGCTCGCCGACGATTTTGCGGGCCCGATACAGAGCTGAACCGACAATGTCGCCGAGATAGTGAAACGCATAGTTCGGCTCCATCGTGCCGGATTCGATCTTGGTCATATCGAGCAGATTGGCAATGAAGCGGTTAAGCCTCTCCGCTTCATCGAGCACGGTCGACAGCAGTTCCGTCCGGTCCTGCTCGGGAAGTGCGGCCTCGAAGTCCCTGAGTGTTCCGGCCGCGCCCATGATGGCGGCAAGTGGCGTCTTCAAATCGTGGGAAATGGAGGTGAGCAAGGCCGAGCGCAGACGGTCTGCCTCGGCCGCGAGCTTGGCCCGGTCAACATCGGCGACGAGCTGGATGCGCTCGATGGCGACCGCCGCCTGGTCGGCGAGCGCATCGAGCAGACGCTGCTGCTCGGGTGTCAGCAGCGGACCTTGCTTGTCGTTGTCGAGGCCGACAACGCCCACCGCCGTGCGTCCGGTCCGCAAGGGCAGATAGAGGCGCTTTGCTCCGGGCAGCGTGTCGGCGCCGCGCCCGGCGGCGCGGTTATGCTCCCAGGCCCAGCGGGCTGCTGCGATGTCGGCCTCGGCCAGCGTGTCGTCGGGTGGGTAGCCGGCTTTGACCGCAATTGTGCCGTTCTCCGGCAGAAGCAGCACCACGCGCAGCTTCAGCATCGAGGCGATCTGGAAGGCAGTCGCCCAGAGAACGTCATCAAGCGTCCCAGCGCCGGCGAGCTTCTTTGAGAAGAGATAAATATCTTCTGTGGCGCGTGCCCGCGAGCGCGCAGCGACCGCCTGACGCTGCACGCGCGCTGTTAGATTGCTGGCAATGACCGCAACAACCAGGAAGACAGCCAGCGCAACGATGCTCTCCGGATCCTCGATCGTCAGCGTGTAGCGTGGTTCCAGGAAGAAATAGTTGAAGGCAATGGCGCTGATGAGGCAGGCATACAAAGCCGGCCAGAGACCGCCGGTCACCGCCGACGTCAGGACCCCAATGAGAAAGATGATCGCCAGATTGCGGACGTCGAGAAACTGGTCGAGAAGAACGGCGAAGGCGAGCGAGCCAACAACATAGGCCGTGGCCCTGAGATAGGGCCAGATCTCGAACTGCCACTGCTCGTCCGCCGCCTTGACGGTCCTCGACGTCGCCTCGGCGTTGCGTTCGTTTCCCGAAATGACATGGACGCTGATGTCGCCGGCATTGCGGATGAGATCGTAAGTGAGCGAGCCTTCGATCAATTCCCGCCAGCGCGATCGGGTCGGCCTGCCGATCACGATATGGGTGAAGTTGTTCGCCGTCGCATGCCGAACGATGTCTTGCGCGACGTTCTGACCCGGAATGGTCGTCACCTCGGCACCGAGCTGCTCGGCAAGGCGCAGCTGCGTCGCCAGCCGATCCTTGTCCTCCTCGGGCATGGCCGCTGAATGAGGGGTATCGACATGAAGCGCCGTCCAAGGGGCGCGGAGCCGGTCGGCCAACCTCCGCGCATAGCGTACACGGGCCGCCCCGCCCGGACGCGCATCGACGCAGACGAGAACCCTTTCCCCCGCCGCCCAAGGCCCGGGTATCGCGTGGGCCTGCATGTGGGTCAGCAACTGCTCGTCGACCCGCTGGGCAGTGCGGCGGAGCGCCAATTCCCGGAGCGCCGTCAGATTGCCCGGCGAGAAATAGTTCTCGATGGCGCGCTGGGCGGTGCTGGGGATGTAGACCTTGCCTTCCTCAAGCCGCTTGATCAGATCGTCGGGGGTGAGGTCGATGATCTCGATGTCGTCGGCCTGGTCGATTATGGAGTCGGGGACAGTTTCCCGCACCCTGACGCGGGTGATCTGCGCCACGACATCGTTCAGGCTCTCGACGTGCTGGATATTCAGCGTCGTGTAGACATCGATGCCGTGCGTCAGGATTTCCTGGACGTCGAGATAGCGCTTGGGGTGACGGCTGCCGGCGACGTTGGTGTGGGCGAGTTCGTCGACCAGAACTAGGGCCGGGTGCCGGGCGAGGATGGCGTCGAGATTCATCTCCTCAAGGATCCGCCCCTTGTAATCGATCTCAAGGCGAGGAATGACCTCGTAGCCTTCGACCAGCGTCTGGGTTTCCTTGCGGCCGTGCGTCTCGACGATGCCGATCACCACGTCGACCCCGTCGGCCAGCCTGGCGCGGCCCGACATCAGCATCTCGTAGGTCTTGCCGACACCGGGGGCGGCGCCGAGAAATATCCTCAGGCGACCGCGCTCCTCCCGCTCGGCATGCTCGAGCAGCGCGTCGGGAGAGGGCCTGGTTTCGGCGGTGCGGCTGTCGTCTGGCATAAGGGTCAATCATGAACGGCGCCGGCTTCGGTGTCGATCCCGGCGCCGGTCCTTCACTGTTTCATCGCATCGTCCAGCGCAAGGTTGAGGGCCAGCACATTGACCACCGCCTCGCCGATGAATCCCAATTCGCGATCTTCGACATGGCTGTCGACAAGCGATTTGATCCTGGATTCATCGACGCCCCTGGCCTTGGCCACCCTGGCAACCTGAAAATAGGCCGCATCGGGGCTGATATGCGGATCGAGGCCGCTGCCGGACGTGGTGACCAGATTCATCGGTACCGGCTGGCTCGGGTTTTCGGCTCTCAGCTTTTCGGCGTCGCTCTTGATCCTGTCGATGAGCTTCGGGTTGGTCGGGCCGAGATTCGAGCCGCCCGAGGCGGCGGCATTGTAGCCGTCGCCGGCAGCCGACGGGCGGCCATGGAAGTAGCGGTCGCTTTCGAAAGCCTGGCCGATCAGCTCGGAACCGACGAGCTTGCCGTCCTTCTCGATCAGGCTGCCATTGGCCTGGCGCGAAAACAGCGCCTGGGCAATGCCGGTCATGCCGATCGGATAGACCAAACCCGTCAGAATGGTGAAGAAGACGATCATGACGATCGCGGGCCTGATTTGATTGAGCATCGACGTGGTTCCTTAGGCGAGACCGAGAGCGGTGATGGCCATGTCGATCATCTTGATGCCGACGAAGGGCACTACGACGCCGCCAAGGCCATAGACAATGAGATTGCGGCTGAGCAGCGCACCGGCGCCGACCGCGCGGTATTTGACGCCCCTCAGCGACAGCGGGATCAGCGCAATGATGATCAGCGCGTTGAAGATGATGGCCGAGAGGATAGCGCTCTGCGGCGTCGCCAGATGCATGACATTGAGCGCTTGCAGCGGCCCGGCGGTCTGGCCCGGGGCGATGTAGAAGACGGCGAATATTGCCGGGATGATGGCAAAATACTTGGCCACGTCGTTGGCGATGGAGAAGGTGGTCAGCGAGCCACGCGTCATCAGGAGCGCCTTGCCGATTTCGACGATCTCGATCAGCTTGGTCGGATCGCTGTCGAGATCGACCATGTTGCCGGCCTCGCGCGCCGCGACCGTGCCGGTGTTCATGGCAACGCCGACATCGGCCTGCGCAAGGGCCGGCGCATCGTTGGTGCCATCGCCGCACATCGCGACCAGTTTGCCTTTGGCCTGCTCGTCGCGGATCAGCTTCAACTTGTCCTCGGGCGTCGCCTGGGCAAGGAAGTCGTCGACGCCGGCTTCCGCCGCGATCGCCGCCGCGGTCATCGGATTATCGCCGGTGATCATCACCGTGCGGATGCCTATGCGGCGCAATTCGGCAAAGCGTTCTGCGATGCCGCCCTTGACGATGTCCTTCAGATGGACGACGCCGAGCAGGCGCCCGTCGCGCTCTACCGCGAGTGGAGTGCCACCCGATTTGGCGATCTCGTCGGCGATCGCCTGAAGGTCGCGGACGGTGTCGCTGCCGGGGCGCGTACTGCCTGTGGCAACGGTCGAGAGGTTGACGTGGGCAAGTACCGCATCGACTGCGCCCTTGCGGACCGAGGAGCCTTCCAGATCGACACCGCTCATGCGGGTTTGCGCGGTGAAGGGCACGAAAGTCGCATGCAGACTTGCCATGTCGCGGGCGCGGATGGCGTATTTTTCCTTCGCCAGGACGACGATCGAGCGGCCTTCCGGCGTTTCGTCGGCAAGCGAGGCAAGCTGAGCCGCGTCGGCCAGTTCCTGTTCGGTGACGCCCTTGACCGGACGAAATGCCGTCGCCTGACGGTTGCCCAGCGTGATGGTTCCGGTCTTGTCGAGCAGCAGCGTGTCGACATCGCCGGCCGCCTCGACGGCGCGGCCCGACATGGCGAGCACGTTGAAGCGCACCAGGCGGTCCATGCCGGCAATGCCGATAGCCGACAGCAGGGCGCCAATTGTGGTCGGAATCAGGGTAACGAACAGGGCGACCAGCACGGTCACCGAGATATAGCCGCCCGAATACGAGGCGAAGCTCGGGATCGTCGCCGTCGCCAGCACGAAGATCAGCGTCATGCCGACGAGCAGGATGTTGAGCGCGATCTCGTTGGGTGTCTTCTGGCGCTCGGCGCCCTCGACCAGCGAGATCATGCGGTCGAGGAACGTATGACCGGCAGCCGCGGTGATGCGCACGCGGATCCAGTCGGACAAGACCTGCGTGCCGCCGGTCACCGCCGAACGATCGCCTCCGGATTCGCGGATGACCGGTGCGGATTCGCCGGTGATGGCCGCCTCGTTGACCGACGCCACGCCTTCGACCACCTCGCCGTCCGAGGGGATGATGTCGCCGGCTTCGACAAGCACGATGTCGCCGACCTTCAGGCTGGTGCCGGGCACCAGTTTGAACTTGCTGCGGTCGCCACCGTTCAACAGCTTGGCCTGCGTCTCGGTTCGCGCCCGACGCAGCGAGTCAGCTTGCGCCTTGCCGCGGCCTTCGGCCACCGCTTCGGCGAAATTGGCGAAGAGCACGGTGAACCACAGCCAGATGATGATCTGCAGCGTGAAGCCAAGATCGCCGCCGCTGGTAACGAGATCCTTGACGAACAGCACGGTGGTGAGCGCCGAGACGACGGCGACGACAAACATTACCGGGTTTCGCATCAAGGTGCGCGGGTTCAGTTTTCTGAAGGAATCGCCGATAGCGGGCCACAGAATGCGGGTATCCATGATGCTCACGGATTTCGACGGGCTCATTTGGTAGCTCCAGTGTCGATGTTGTTGACCGGTCGATCGTGTGCCGAACGAAGGTGCGGCGGCCCGTAAGCCAGCAGCCAGATCATGATCAAGGCTGCCGCAATAGCGAGGAATGTGGACAGCGTCGGGAAAGGAGGAGGCGTTTTCTCCCCCTCCGGCTCGGGGCGATGCCGGACCTTTCGAGGCATGATCTCGAACCAGGGCATCGTCGTTTCAGAATGTCTGACCGTGAATCATCGCCAGGTGCTCGACGATCGGTCCGACCGCCAGGGCCGGGAAGAAGGTCAGGCCGCCGACGATCAGGATGACACCGGCCAGCAGCCCGACGAACAGCGGACCGTCGGTCGGGAAGGTGCCGGCGGAGGCAGGGACGGTCTTCTTCGCAACCAGCGAGCCAGCAATCGCCAACGCCGGAATAATGACCAGGAACCGGCCCATCAGCATGCCGATGCCGAGCGTTACGTTGTACCAGGGCGTGTTGCCGCTGAGGCCGCCAAAGGCGGAGCCATTGTTCGCCGCGGCCGAGGTGTAGGCATAGAGAACCTCGGAGAAGCCGTGCGGGCCGGCATTGGCGATGGAAGCAACGCCGGTCGGCAGCACCACCGCGATAGCGGTGAAGATCAGCATTGCAAGCGGCAGGCAGAGCACGGCCAGCATAGCCATCTTGACCTCCTTGGCCTCGATCTTCTTGCCGAGATATTCGGGCGTGCGTCCGACCATCAGCCCGGCGACGAAAACGGCAATGACGATGAACATCAGGATACCGTAGAAGCCGGCGCCGACGCCGCCGACAATGACCTCGCCGAGCTGCATGTTGATGATGGGGATCATGCCGCCGAGTGCGGTGAAGCTGTCATGCATGGCGTTGACCGCGCCGCAGGATGCGGCCGTGGTGATGACGGCAAACAGTGCCGACAGGGCGATGCCGAAGCGGCTCTCCTTGCCCTCCATGTTGCCGCCGTCGACGCCCAGCGCATGGACGAGCGGATTGCCGGCGGCTTCCGCCCAGTAGCAGACGGCAACGCCGGCGATGAACAGCACGCCCATAGCCGACAGAATTGCCCAGCCCTGGCGCTGGTTGCCTACCATGCGGCCGAAGACATTGGTCAACGCCGCGCCGAGGGCGAAGATCGTCACCATCTGGATCAGGTTGGAGATTGCATCGGGATTTTCGAAGGGATGCGCTGCATTGGCGTTGAAGAAACCGCCGCCATTGGTGCCGAGCATCTTGACGGCAACCTGGGAAGCGACCGGCCCGACCGCGATAGTCTGTTGCGCGCCTTCGAGCGTCGTCGCGTTGACGTAGGCAGCGAGCGTCTGCGGCATGCCGAGATAGACATAGACCAGAGTCAACACGATGCAAAAGGGCAAAAGCAGGTAGAGCGTGCCGCGGGTCATATCGACCCAGAAATTGCCGATCGATTTGCCTGAGGCCCTGGCAAAGCCGCGGATCAGTGCGACCGCAATGGCGATCCCGGTCGCCGCCGACAGAAAATTCTGCACGGTCAAGCCGGCCATCTGCACGAGATAGGACATCGTGCTTTCGCCGCCGTAGTTCTGCCAGTTGGTGTTGGTCATGAAGCTGGCGGCGGTGTTGAAGGCCAGCCCAGGTTCGACGGCGGTCATGCCGGCCGGATTGTAGGGCAGGCCGCCTTGCAGCCGTTGCAGCGAATAGAGCACCAGGAAGCCGGCCAGGTTAAAGAACAGCAGGGCCGCCGCATAGGAGGTCCAGTGCTGCTCCTCGCGCTCGCTGGTCCCTGATATGCGGTAGAGCCCGCGCTCGAGCGGGGCCAGAATTGACGACAGGAATGTGCGCTCGCCGCTGAAAACGCGATGCATGTAGCCGCCGAGCGGCTTGGCCAGCAGAACGACGATCCCGCAATAGACGAGGATCTGCAGCCATCCGTTGATTGTCATGGGGTTGGCTCCTTGCCAGCGGAGATCAGAAGCGTTCCGGGCGAACGAGGGCGTATGTCAGGTAGGCGAGAAGAAACAAGGTCACGGCGCCGCCGAGGATATAGTCTAAAAGCATGTTGCGATCCCCTAAACTTACAGCTTGTCGCAAGCTTTGATGTAGCCGAAGCATAGAGCAAAGAACGCGATTCCAATCGCGACAACAACTATGTCCACCGCGCGTTTTCCTTATGTTGTATTTGTTTGTTTACTTTAACAAACTATCCAAACCCGTCGCCGCATCATATCGGCGGCTGGATACACCGCTCCTGTGAATATGGATCAAAGTGCCATAAAGGTTCGAGACGGGACGCGGAGCAAAGAAATCAAAATCCCATAAGGATTTCGCCGCCTCGGCGCTGGCCGAAGCTTCAGGGGGGGAAGTGCGCACCGGCGCGCGAAGCTGCCGGGGCTCAGTCCGCGCGGGTGTAGATCACCGCGTAATCGTCCGCATACGCCCGCTTCCAGCCCAGTTCGTCGAAGAACGGAATGCGGCTGTCGTCGGCGGTCAACAATGCCCAGCCTATCGTATATTTGTCGAGTTGGGCTTTCAGGATCGGCTTGCCCCGGCTGTGCCCCGTCTGCTCATCCGTTTCCGTAAAGCCATTCAGGAAGAGCTGATCCGCGCGGCCGTCGATAAACGTCCTGATGCCGTGGAAAATCAGCGTGCCGCCGAAATCGTAGGAGTTCAGCAGATTGCCCGACAGATTATGGGTTTGGGCAAAGGCCAGTGCGTCCCTCGCCGAGGTCTTCTGGCTCGGCGCGACCGGATAGGTCGTGAAGGCGGCAGCCGCCAAAACCAGCAAAACGGCAAGTCCAGCACAAATCCTGGAAAATTGCCGTGCGAAAAATTGTTCAAGTCCGTCACGCTTTTCCGCCGCCCATTTCTCGGCTGAAAGCGCTGGATATTGTTGCGCGACCTCGACGGCAAGGACCACCGGCACGAGAAGAAAGAACAGGTACATGAACCGTATGTGGGTGAGATAGACGTGCAACGTGAAGACAAGGAACAGCGCCTTGGCCCAGCCAATGCGCAATCTCGACACGAGCAGCCCGAAAAACGCCACCAGCAGGGCCACCTCCTGGAGGGTGTGCCGCGAGGCGTCGAAGGGTTGCCACTCCGCAATGTAAGGCACCGCCTCATTGCCATAGGCCACGGTGAATGTGGCGAGTATGGCCTTGACGCCATAGGGATTGAGCAGGCTGACCAGCGGGCAAAGCAGCCCGAAAACGATCCACTTGGCCAGCAGCCAGGGGTTCGACAAGCGTGTGCGCGTGACGAGATCGAGGCCGGCGAAGGCGGCGATGACGAAACCGAAGGTGAAGGTGGCATGGAGATTGGCCCACAGGCAAAGCAGCGCCAGCAGCCATAAGGGCGGTGCTTTCTCGTTGCGTGCGGCCTGGAAAAGACCGGCGGTCCAGACGACGATGATGGGCAAGGTAAAGATGTGCGGCCGGGCGACATAGACTGGCCCGATCAAGAGCGCGAGAACCAGCGTCAGTCCTATCGCCAGCGTCGGCTTCAACCACGCGCTGAGATACCACGACGTCAAAAAGACCGTCAGCGCGATTATTGCAGTCGCCAGCAGCACCACGCCGTTCCAGCCGCCGGCTTCAAAGGCAATTGCAAGGAGAACCTGGCTAAGCCATTCCTTGGCGATCCATGGCTGGCCGGCAAAAGTATAGGAATAGATGTCGACGGTGGGGAATGTGCGGCTTGCCAGCATATCCATGCCGATCTTGATGTGCCACCAGCTATCAGGATCCTGCAGGAGGGAGGTGGCAAAGGCGAGGAGCGCCGCCGCCATCACGACCGCCGCCAGCAGGCAAAACATCAGCCTCACATGCCGTATGTCGTCTATCGACGGCCTCGCCTCACCAGATATCCCGCGCATATGGCATCCCTGAGCCGCGATAGCGGAAGGGATAGGCCGAATTTGTTAGAAAACCGATAAGCTGCAGGATTGCGGCCACAACCCTGTGCCGCGCGTCCAACCGGCTCGGCGGCTCAGCCCTCGGCCTTGAAGTTCTTGGCTTCCTTCTCGACCTTCGGGCTGTCCTTGCCGTGCTTGCGCATCAGATCCTTCGCCTGCTTCGGCGAAACGTCGGTGGTTTCGGCCAGGCGCAGAGCCTCCTTTTCGTCCGGATCGCGCGTCTTGCGGTCGGCCATTGCGGTTTTCTTGTCAGCCATTACGACGCTCTTATGCTTTCGGCGATTTCGTTCAGCACCTTGCGGTCGGTGCCGTGGCGCTTGATCAGCGTGCGTGCCTGATCCGGGGTGATGCCCGCTTCCTCGGCGAAGTGACGTACCTCGTAGTCTTCGCCGCCCGCCATTCGTGAGCGGTCGCGACTGTCGGTCTTGGTTTTGTCGTCGGCCATGGCAGCTCTCCTCATCTCGACGAGAGCATAACGGGCAAGATTTCAGCGAGTTCCTTCGAGCGTGTCGCCCAGTTGCCTGCCCTCGGGCATGACCGGGCATGCGCGGCGGTTTGCTCAAAGCAGGGGCTTGGCGTCAGGCCGGCCTTCGCGCACAAACAGGCTGGCCTCTTTGGCGGCGCTGCCAACCGCCCGCCACTGCTCCTGGGCGCAGCCTGGTATTCGTTCCGGATTGCTAATGGGAGCGATGGTCGAACACGACGCCCATGGTCCTACCAACGGCCGTCATGACGATAAGCTCGACCAGATCGTCGTCACTGTTGCCGCAGGCCGGGGCCGTCCTGCGAACGATGTCCAGCATCGCCCTCGTCGATATGGTGTCGCCGGCACCGAACCGTGAAAGCGCAGATGAAACAAGCTCTTGGGCCGTCAAGTCGGCGACGGTCACCCGCTGCACCACGTTCATTGGCTTCCTCCCACCATGAACCCTCTCCCGGGAGAATGATACGCCGAACGTCGCGTTTCGCCAGCGAAATGGTGGTCCTACCAGCGCGTGGGCAGCGACCGAAATCGTCGGTTTTGCGGGAGGCAATCCGGGCGCGAGGCGGCAGCGCTTTTGTGCCATGCGACTTCGCCATAGACCCAATCCCGGCGGCCGGGATCGGTCTCAATTTTATTTACTGGCAGTCTGATGCTTGGCAGTGTGGTCTGCTCGGTTGCGGCCGAAGCCAGCGCAGCAAGAACCACGGTGCGGGCAGGACCGGGACGGTTCGTCGTTTCACGGAAACGCCGAACCGGTCTGTCTTTTTGTTTGACGCAATTCCGGACGGAAAACCGTTCACACGTTTTCCTGGAATTGCTTGTCTTGTGACTCTAGGCGGCCAGGTCGCTCGGAAGCTTGCCGCCATTCTCGGCCAGCTTTTTCATCAGTGCGTCGTGCAGCCACAGATTCATCGTTACAGTGTCGTTCATATCGCCGGTGTAGTTCAGCTCGTGGGCAAGCTCCTTGCGGGCGCCGAGGCTGCTGTCGATATTCAGAGCCTTCATCAGGTCGACGATCGAATTCTTCCAGTTGAGTTTCTGCCCCTTCGCGGCCACCGCCTTGTCGAGAATGGCAGCGATGTCCGGGGCAGAGGACGGCGCGGCCGGCGCGGCCGGAGCCGGGGTTGCAGCCGGGGCGGATCGGGTAGGCGCCGTCGGCTGGGTGGCCGTGCTCGAAGCAGGCGCGGGAGACGGTTGCGCCGGCGGCGCTTCGGCCGCAACCGCGTTTCCGAAAATCGCACCTTTGATACTGTCGAAAATGCCCATTGCTATCTCCTGTGTTGGCTCGACGGTGTGTTGCCTTGACGGTCGGTGGGGCGACCGTTGCCGAATGCCGCATTGAGCGCCCTGGTTGTACCGGACCACGAACGCAACGCAGGGGCAACTTAAAACTGGCTCAAAGGTAAAGGCTTGGTTGCATTGGGGAATCGGCTCAGTGATCCGGCCCGAGAGTAGAATAGGTCGGATCGCGGCCCGACAAATCGTCACGCGCTATGGGCGAGGGAACGGTCAGCAGCCAGTTTTGCTGACGCAGACCAGAAAAATCATCTAGATTCGTGTTCGCAATTCGCTGAGAGGAACGAAGCCATGACAGCAGTCGTCGCATCCGACAGGCTCGAACGTTCGCTGGTTTGGGCAGAGGACGATCCGTCTGTCAAATGGGCCGGCGCTTTCGCGGTTTACGGCGGGCACGGCACCACCCAGTCCTCGGTCATTGTCTACGAGATCGAGCCCGGCAAGCGGCTCGGCTGGCACAGCGACGCCACCGAAGAGACGCAATACATCATCGCCGGCACCGGCGAGCTGCACATCGAGGGCGGCACCACCCACCCGGTCGGGCCCGGCAGCGTCCTGGTACTTCCGACGCCGGTCAGGCACGACCTCGTCAACACCGGCACCGAAACCCTGCGCGCCGTCGCTTTCTTTGCGGCGGCGATGTTCACGCAGACATTCGACAACGTCATGCTGCCGCCGAAATCCCATGTCCTCGGAACGCCCAATCGTGCGGGCTGAATGCGTGCCGGCGAGAATCACCAGGCCTGCGGATTGCGGACTCGGAGCTGAGATGAGCGCGCGCGCGGCCGGCAAGCGGTTTGGCGTCGTTACGCGCTCGCGTCATGGGCGGACCGGCTGATGGCGCCCGTCAAGGTCGACCCCGCCAAGGTGCGCGAGTTCAGGGATGCCGAAAGCTTCCATGCCTGGCTTGGCGAGCATCACGACAGCGAGGACGAAGTCTGGATCAAGATCCATAAGCTCGATTCGGGACTGCCGTCGATCACTCCGAAGCAAGCCATCGACGTGGCGTTGTGCTGGGGCTGGATCGATGCGGTGCGCAAGGCCTTGGACGGCAAAAGCTACCTGCAGCGCTACACCCCGCGCGGCAAGAAGAGCACCTGGAGCCAGATCAATGTCGACAATGTCGCCCGGCTGATCGAGGAGGGCCGGATGACCGAGCACGGGCTGAGGCAGGTCGATGCGGCCAAGGCCGATGGCCGCTGGGCGCGCGCCTACAAGAGCGGCAAGGAGATGAAGATCCCCGACGACCTCCAGGCGGCAATAGACGCCGAGCCCAGGGCGAAAGAGATGCTGGCAAAGCTCAGCGGGCAAAACCGCTTCGCACTCGCCTTCCGCATCCACAACATGAAAACCGAAGCCGGACGCAAGAGGAAGATCGCGGCGTTCGTGGAGATGCTGAAGCGCGGCGAGACGATCTATCCGCAGGGCAGAAAGTAACATCTGACGAGGCGTGCCGGCGCTGCGTCTTGTGCTTGTCCCTATCGGCGAGCCCCGAATGCGGCCGGATCGCTGCTCAGGCCCCCCTTCGATCCAGGCGATGTCGCCGACGATTTGTTTTCGACGAGCGTCGCCCGGCACTTCGACACCAGCTCTCATTCGTTTAGTTGATGCAGGAAAAAGTCTCGTCCTCACAGTCGGCATAGTATATTAGCAGGCGCTGTTATGAGGTTTTTGCCCGTTCAGGAGCCGACTGGCACGTGGGCCGTGTTTGATGCGACCGTGGACGTGCCTGCGGATTTCGCTGGCAGTTGCCTTATCGGCTTGCCGCGGGAGCGGGCGGAGTGGCTCGCAGCAAGAGGCAATCGAGATGCTGCAAAAGGCACTTCGATTTGCCGGTTGTCAGCTGCCGGACCGGCACAAGCCGCGGTTCTTAGACTTAGACCGATAGGAGAGATTTCGATGATGCAAGAAAGGGTAATGGCGGCTGCGTTGGCAGCCAGGAATCAGGAAGCGGATATTCGTGGTGTCTTCGATATCACCAACAAAACCGATGCGCCAATTGGCCCCCGCCGATTGGGCGAGGCTATCCACTTTGTCGCCAATGCACCTATCGTTGGCTATGATGTTCACGCCGCCGTCATCAGATATGGCCCACTCGGAACCCCCAGCCTCAGAGCAACAGATTGCGCACAGCTGTGGGAGAAGTTTGGCGAGGCCTTGCTGCAACACTGACGGGCAGACCTTTGGCGCGTATGGCACCACGATCGTGCAGGACACTTCGCTAGCGAGAACGACATGGAGCCTGGCCGGTAATGTTGCAATTAAATTAGCGTGAGTGCATATTTTTTGCTGGCTGGACTCGCAACCGGCCAAGCCCGGCGGCCGGCCGCCAACGGGCTGTCAGGCCGGCGATAAATGGCTCCGCAGGCCCGACGGTCCCTTGGCAAGATCGCCGGAACCACATGATGCGGCGGCAAAACGGGTTTGGGAGAATGACATGCCTAAGGTTTCGGAACTCTTTTTCAAGACAGCCATCATCTTTCTTATTCTGGGAATTGCAGCTGGCCTGCAGATGGCAATTTCAGGCGATCACGGCGCGTTTCCGGCTCACGCGCACATCAACCTGCTGGGCTGGGTCACCAGTGCAATATTCGGCGGCTATTATGCGCTGAACCCGGCGAAGGCTGCCCGCAGGAGCGCGATGATCCACTATGGCGTCTACAATCTCGGCCTGGTCGTGATGCTGCCGGCGCTTTACCTGATGCTGCAGGGAAATCCGGCGCTCGAGCCGATCGTGGCCACCGGCTCAATGATCGTCGCTGTCGCCGTGCTTATCTTTGCCTTCGTGGTTTTCTCCGCCGAAACAGAGCGCTCAGTCTCGGGAATACAAGCGGTCCCGCGCTAGACGGCGCCGGGATATCGCTGAGCCTATCAAAAGCCCGCGCTTCTGGAGGAGCGCGGGTCGATCGGGTTGCTCGCCGATCTGGGGGTTGACTGTCCAATCTAGCGGTTGGTCCATCGCTGGTCCACGCTGCAGTCAGCGTTGGAGCAGCGACTGAGCAGTGAAGGCATCTGTCGACACCGTTCAGTTGCGGGCCATTTGCTGTGGCGTCCTGATGCAATCGTCGCTGTGACCACCATAAAGTCAAACACTCGCCTCCAATCGGAAAGCCCCGCTAGCCTCATCCAACTTGGTGACGTTTAAAACCATCTTGCTTGCGAAGCATTCCGCTATTGATTTTTTTACCGCTAACTTGTCCTTTGCGATGGCGATGATGACACTGACGCGCCTATCGCAATTGTCGATTGCCCAGCGCAAATTCTCCATCAGCTCATTGTGCCCTGGACGAACCTTCTTTGTTGGGTCGAGCCAGGACCGTTCGTAGGACGGCTGACCGTCCACCCAAGTGAATTCGTGTTGCCACAGCGTCACCACCACAGTCTTGGTTACCTCATTCCGTGCAGACCAACTCCACTGAACGTTTCTCGGCTTAGTTCCAAAATGATCGAAGCACTGGGTATGGTTGAGTTTCTCGGCCATCATAAATCTCGCAGACGTCCAATTTTCGCAGGACTACACAGAATTGGAATCACAACGGACTGCCTCGCCATTTGCCCAGCTTGGCTCCCAAAACGCGAGAAACTGTCACGGTGGCAAGCGATCGAGAATTCCTTGCTGGAATCTATCCGCAACCAGTAGAAGGAGATTGGAGGTCAAATTTATATGTTGCCCGATATCGAGTGCACTAAGGTCGGGCTGATCGCCGTGTGCAACTTGGTGTCTCCATTGGACCAATTCTTTATCTAGCTTGATACGATGCCTTTGAAAGGGCTGAAGGTCAAAGTCTAGAATCTTATAATTTTCGCTAAGTTTCGCGAAATTGAGATTTGATCTCGCCAGAACAACCTCAACGCTAAAGATATCGAAACCTGACTCAATTATATCCTTCATCTTATTAATGAATATCGATCGTGCCTCAAACGAATGGTTCTTATTTTGCAAGGACTGAAACTCTGACAAAAATGCGCCTGAAAGCATCATCCAATCAGAATCTCGAATTCTACCACCTCGTTCTTTAAGAAATTCAATATAGGTTTTGACGCAGTCATTATAAAAGCCTTCCCAATGGGAGTAAGTCAATACCACGACAGCCTTTGATCCAATTCCCATTGGATCAGCATTTATTGAGTCAGAAAACTTTGTTTCAATTTCTGATAGTTCTCTCGCGCGGCGCGATCGGTTACCATCTATCTCATCAAAGAAGCGATCAATGCTCGGCATTTGGGTTGAACCATTGTGATCCAAACGCAACAGTTCGCTGAAGGCGCACCGTCCCGCGCAATCCCGGAGACGCCATCGTCTGAATATCCGGCTGCTTCCAAAACTCCTCGACCTTTGCCGTTACGAAAGCCTCGACCTGTCCAGCATCGATGATTGCGGCTCTATTGCGAGCAAGCCCAACCACTATCCCTTCAAGGGCTCGAAGGGAAAAACGGTTCGCAATCCCTGCGGGCTTACCCTTCGGCGGGATTAGCGCGTCATCACCAAGTACGGCGTGGAGTGTGTTTACAGCCCAATAGACGGTTTCTAGCACCTCTCCCGGCGCGCGTTCGGTGATTATTTTGAGGATCGCGTCGTCTAGAAATTCTTGAACATCTTTGCCACGTTCAAAATCAACATAGGTGTGGACTATCGAGCGCACTGCGTATTCGATGTCTTTTTGATTTTTTCTCTGCTCTGAGGATATCTTAAAAATCCTCTGGAATGCATCTGCCGCGGCGAATTCGCGAATTTGGGTCGTGAACGTTCCGTTTGCCAAGACCATCGCACAAGTCCGGACCTCTTGTTCATTCGCGTACGCACCGCCTCGATTCAGGCGTTGGAAAAGATCGAACTTAGTTTTCTGGTCGCTCGGATATTTTAGAATTTGGAAGTCCATCCGATGCCGACGGAAAAAGAGTTGTAGCGCCTTGTCTAAAACTCTCTCTGGCTGTGCCTCGGCTGGATTGGCGACTATGACTGCAATTCCTTCGGTCACCGCGGCCTCTTCGACAGCAACTGCGGCCTGTTCGATGGCAATCCCGGCCTCTTCGACCGCCTCCTCAGCTTCGACGGAGCCCAAATCAACTAGGTCTTCATCAGGACGTTCGAAAATTTCTTCGTTTACAGCTCCGCCACCCGCTTCCCACACTACGTTCTCTAGCGAAGGTAGGTACTTCGTCTTTTGAAGGCGCGATCTTCTGGGCTCACCGGTGTCAGGATCCTTCAAAATGCCCATGAACTCCAGAACGGTGGAAATTCGCTGAAGGCCATCGATCAATTCCCAAGTGCCATCACTCTTTTCGTAAACAAAAGCGGGCGGAATAGGAATTCCGATCAGTATCGATTCTATAAAATTTGATTTCTTTTCCGGAGTCCACCTAAACAAGCGTTGAAAATCTGGAAGTATGTTTAGCTCATTGCTATTGTACATATTTCCGATTTCGCCAATTGTCATCTGAACGGTATCAGTATTTACGTTGTGTTTGGCTGCGTCAATCTCGTCTTTTAACATCTATCGCCCCCCAAAGAGACCGCGGCCGTTTTCAGATGTAACGAGTCCCGCGGCCAAGGTCTCAACTTTCCGGATTAACGCAAACGGGAAGCCTAGGCGCAAGGGACCTAGCTTTGGTAGTGCGATTTGGTCAGTGATTTTTACGAGCCTTGGAAGTGTAAGGCTTGCGGGTTGACTGGCGGAGAGAGCGGGATTCGAACCCGCGTTACGGTTTCCCGTAAACACACTTTCCAGGCGTGCGCCTTCAACCACTCGGCCACCTCTCCATCCTTTAGCATTTTCGCCGCGGCCGGTTTCGCCGTGCGGGTTGGGGAGATGCCTCTCCTTGGGGATTCCGGCCGGAATTCCGGCCGCGGGCGCCGTCAACCAGCGGATACCCTTTCCCCGCACCTAAGCCGTCAAAGCAACAGGCGCGGGGCTCATCTAGTCGATCCGGTGCCGAATGCCAAGACATAACGGCAGTCTATTCGCTTTGCCGGACACGGATGCTCAGCCCATGCCGCCGGGGCACCCGTTGGGAGCCTATCGAAAGGAGCGGCGGAGGTGTGCTTGCCGTCCCCGGCGCGCCACCGGTCCCGGCGAACCCGGCTGCCGCAGGTCAACTTCGCGTGTCGCGATTGTGCAATAAGCGGGTAGATCCTATTTAACAGTCCGACACGACATTCTGATAAACTCCTGGGGAGGAAGGGTCCGGATGTTCCGCTTCGTCTTTCGTCTCGCTGCAATGGTCGCGCTTTCGGTTTCGGTCATCATGGCCGTGCTCGATGCGACCCGCTCGGTGGCGGCTTCGGCGCTGGTGATGACCCCGCTCAACACCAGCTGGCTCGCTGTCTCGCCGGATACGCGCAGCGCCTTCGAAAGCTTCGTCCGCGATAAGATCAACCCGCTGCTGTGGGACGGTGCCATCGCCTGGGTGCTCAGCCAGCCTGGCTTTGCCGTGTTCGCGGTGCTGGCGTTCATTCTTTATGCCATCGGTTACAGGCGGCAGCGCCCCAGCGGGCGGTTCGCCGCAACCTGACATTTCCAGCCTGACCCGGTGTTCCCGTACCGGGGACGCTCAACCAAGAAGAAAAGGAACCCACACATGTTTCTCAGCGACATGCTGAACAAGAAGCTCAACCTGCCGAAACCCTCCGAGGCGTTGCCCGGCCGCGACCGGCCGATCCCGACCGCATCGAAGCACTTTGTCTCGAACAGGCCGCTCAAGGGTCCTTATCCCGAAGGGATGGAAACGGCGATGTTCGGGCTGGGCTGCTTCTGGGGCGCCGAGCGCCTGTTCTGGCAAGTCGAGGGCGTCTGGGTCACGGCGGCCGGCTATGCCGGCGGCGTCACGCCCAACCCGACCTATCAGGAAACCTGCACGGGGCTCACCGGCCATGCCGAAGTCGTGCTCGTCGTCTACGACCCCAAGATCGTGTCTTATGCCGAGCTCTTGAAGCTGTTCTGGGAAAGCCACGACCCGACCCAAGGCATGCGCCAGGGCAATGATGTCGGCACCACTTACCGCTCGGCGATCTATACGTTCAACGACGCTCAACACCAGGCTGCGATCGCCTCGCGCGACGCCTACGAGGGTTCGCTGCGCGGCGCCGGACGCGGCAAGATCACCACCGAGATCGCGCCGGCGCCGGAATTCTACTTCGCCGAGGAAGACCACCAGCAATATCTGGCGAAGAACCCCTACGGCTATTGCGGCCTGCAGGGAACCGGCGTCTCCTGCGCCATTCCGGCCGCCGTCTCCGCCTGATTTTATGCCCCTGACGCAAGGAATATGCTGTGGCGCCGCGATGCGGCGCCATGCTTTTCCAAAGGGTCAAAATTCCACGTGAATTTTGTTTCGGGCCGTGCCAGATTGACCCGAAGCGGGAGGAAGACACTCCTGCCCGACGCCGTATGCCTGCCGGAGAACCGGGCCGGAATGCGGTGCATAATGGACAAATAACTGACAGGGGTGTGGATCACATGAAACGTATCGTTCTCGGCCTTATGGCCGCAGCTGCAATGGTTCTTCCGGCCTTCGCCGCGGACATTCAACCCGCGATCCTCTATGATCTCGGCGGCAAGTTCGACAAATCGTTCAACGAGGCGTCGTTCAACGGCGCTGAAAAGTTCAAGACCGAGACCGGCATCCCCTATGTGGAATTCGAGGTCAGCAACGCCACCCAGCGCGAGCAGGCGCTACGCCGTTTCGCCGAGGACGGTCGCAACCCCATCGTCATGGCGGGCTTCTCGTGGGCTGACGCGCTTGACAAGATCGCCACCGAGTTCCCCGACACCAAATTCGCCATCATCGACATGGTCGTCGACAAGCCCAATGTCCGCTCGCTGGTCTATAAGGAGCAGGAAGGCTCCTACCTCGTCGGCGTGATGGCGGCGATGGCTTCCAAGACCAAGAAGGTCGGCTTCGTCGGCGGCATGGACATTCCGCTGATCCGCAGGTTCGGCTGCGGCTATGTCGGCGGCGCAAAGGCGGCCGGCGCCACCGACGTCATCCAGAACATGACCGGCGATACGCCGGCAGCCTGGAACGATCCGGCCAAGGGCGGCGAGATCGCCAAGACGCAGATCGACCAGGGCGCCGACGTGGTCTACGCGGCGGCAGGCGGCACCGGTGTCGGCGTGCTGCAGGCAGCGGCCGACGCCGGCAAGCTCGGCATCGGCGTCGATTCCAACCAGAACGGCCTGCAGCCCGGCAAGGTGCTGACCTCCATGGTCAAGCGCGTCGACGTTGCCGTCTACAACACCTTCATGGATGCCAAGGACGGCAAATTCACGGCCGGCGTTAACGATCTCGGCCTCAAGGAAGGCGGCGTCGACTACGCCATGGACGACAACAACAAGGCGCTTGTCGACGATGCAATGAAGGCGGCGGTCGAAAAAGCCAAGGCCGACATCATCGCCGGCACCATCAAGGTGCACGACTACATGTCGGACAATGCCTGCCCGTATTGATCGATTGCCGTTATTGATCGACTGGTACTGCTGAACTGACGAGCCGCCGGGTGAAAGCCCGGCGGTTTTGTCTTGTCGGCCCGCCTCACCAGTGCGGCGGCTTGGTCACCGGCACGTCGGGTGCGGCCTGTTCCTCCAGCGCCAGGAAGCGCTCGGCCAGCGCGTCGAGCTTGCGCTGCATGCGCTCGATCACCTTCCACTGCTCGGCGATCTGGCCGGACAGTTCCTCGATGGTCTTCTCCTGCTCGGCGGCGCGGATTTCCAGCGTCGTCAGCCGGTCGTCGGGCATGGTCATGTGAAATCCTCGATCAGGCGATTGTGCAGGGGTGCGGCCACGTTGGAAATTGACAAGCATGGCGGGATTTGTCGAGAGTGAACCCTGCTCCGGCCAATTGGTACGGACCCAATTGGCACAGACTGGGCGTCATGCTAGGCGTTTGACCAAGCGGTAAAAAAATAACAGTGGGAACAGGCTGCATGGCGCAAGCCGCAATCGAGCTGATCGGCATCGACAAGAGCTTTGGCGCCGTGCGCGCCAACCGCGACATCAATCTGGAGATTATGCGCGGCACTATCCATGGCATAGTCGGCGAAAACGGCGCCGGCAAGTCGACGCTGATGTCGATCCTCTATGGTTTCTACCAGGCCGATTCCGGCGAAATCCGTGTCGGTGGGCAGCCGGCATCGATCAAGACACCGAACGATGCGATCGCGCTCGGCATCGGCATGGTGCATCAGCATTTCATGCTGGTCGACAATTTCTCGGTGCTGGAAAACGTCATTCTCGGCGCCGAAAGCGATGCGCTGCTGAAGAAGAGCATCGCCAAGGCGCGTTCCGAGCTGGAGCGGCTCGAGCGCGAATACGGGCTCGAAGTCGATCCGGACGCCATCATCGAGGAGTTGCCGGTCGGCCTGCAGCAACGCGTCGAAATCCTCAAGGCGCTCTATCGCGGCGCCGAGATCCTGATCCTCGACGAGCCGACAGGCGTGCTGACGCCGGCCGAGGCCGACCACCTGTTCCGCATCCTCAGGCAGCTGAAGGAGCAGGGCAAGACGATCGTGCTGATCACCCATAAGCTGCGCGAGATCATGGCGATCACCGACACCGTCTCGGTGATGCGCCAGGGCACGATGGTGGCGACCAGGGAGACCAAGAAGACCACGGTCGAGGAACTGGCCGAGCTGATGGTCGGCCGGCGCGTGCTGCTGCGCGTCGAGAAGGGCGAGGCGAAGGCCGGCGGCGTCAAGCTCGCGATCAAGAACCTGACGGTGAAGGATTCCCGCGGCGTCACCATGGTCGACGACGTCTCTTTCGATGTCCATGCCGGCGAGATCGTCGGCATTGCCGGCGTCGCCGGCAACGGGCAGTCCGAATTGCTCGAGGCGATTTCCGGCATCAGGCATGCCGTTTCGGGCTCGGTCATGCTCGACGGCAAGCCGATCGACCTCACCGGCGCCGCCGACCCTGGCGAGCTGCGCGAGCGCGGCCTTGCCCATGTGCCGGAGGACCGCCATCATGTCGGGCTGGTGCTGGCCTTCGAGGAGAACGAGAATTCGATCCTCGGCTACCAGGACGACGAGCGCTATCTGAAGGGGCCGTTCCTTGACATTGACGCCATCCGTAACGATGCCCGGGACAAGATCGTCAAATATGATATCCGCCCGACGGACTGCCGCCTCAAGACCGTCAATTTCTCCGGCGGCAACCAGCAGAAGATCGTGCTTGCGCGGGAAATGGAACAAGATCCCGGCGTGTTGATCGTCGGCCAGCCGACGCGCGGCGTCGATGTCGGAGCCATCGAATTCATCCACAAGCGCCTCATCGCCATGCGCGACCAGGGCAAGGCGGTGCTGGTGGTTTCGGTCGAGCTCGACGAGATACGCTCGCTGTCCGACCGCATCCTGGTGATGTTTGCCGGCCGCATCGTCGGCGAACGCGGCCCCGACGCGACCGAGGGCGAGCTCGGCCTGCTGATGGCCGGCGTCGAGCAGCGCGAGGCGGCGGAATGAGCACTCCCTATGCCAAGCTGCCGGCCTGGGCCGACTACGTCCTGATCCCGCTGATCAACCTGTTCGTCGCCTTCGTCGTTGCCGGCTTCGTCGTCATATTGGTTGGCGAGAACCCACTGCGCGCAGCCGTCGTCCTGGTCGAGGGTGCCTTCGGCCGCGGCCAAGGCATCGCGTTCACGCTTTTCTATGCCACCACCTTCATCTTCAGCGGGCTTTCGGTGGCGGTTGCGGCGCATTGCGGCCTGTTCAACATCGGTGGCGAGGGCCAGGGCTATATCGCCGGTCTCGGCATTGGCATTGTTTGCCTGGCCTTCGACAGCGTGCTGCCTTGGTGGCTGACCTTCCCGATCGCCATTATCGCCGCCGCGGCGATGGGCGCGCTGTGGGCGCTGATCCCGGCCTATCTGCAGGCCAAGCGCGGCTCGCACATCGTCATCACCACCATCATGTTCAATTTCATCGCCGCCAGCGTCATGGTCCGTGCGCTGGTCGGGTACTTGAAGCCCCCCGCCTCGATGGCACCGCAGACCCGCACCTTCCTCGAAGGCGCGCAACTGCCGAAGCTCAACTGGGTCATCGAGTTGTTCGGCGCCAAAATCCGTTCGGCGCCATTCAACGTCAGTTCCCTGCTGGCGCTAGCCATGGCCTTCCTGGTGTGGGTGCTGATCTGGCGCACCAAGCTCGGCTACGAGATGCGCACCTATGGCCACAGCCCGAAAGCGGCGCGCTATGCCGGCATTTCGGAGATCCGCATCATCATTATCGCGATGATGATCTCGGGCGCGCTAGCCGGCATGATGGCGCTCAACCCGACGATGGGCGACCAGCACAATGTCGCACTCGAATTCGTTTCGGGCGCCGGTTTCGTCGGCATCGCGGTGGCGCTGATGGGCCGCCTGCATCCGGTCGGCATCGTCATGGCGGCAATATTGTTCGGCATGCTCTACCAGGGCGGCGCCGAACTCGCCTTCGAGATGCCGGCGATCAGCCGCGACATGATCGTTATCATCCAGGGCCTCGTCATCCTGTTCGCCGGCGCGCTCGAGCATATGTTCCGGCCCTACGTCCAGGCGTTGTTCGCCTCGCTCAGCCCGAAATCGGTCGGCATGGAAGCGGTCAAGGGGAAGGGCGCCTGAGATGGATTTCTTCAACGCCATCGTACAGGTCCTGGACTCGACCATCCGCCTGTCGGTGCCCTTGCTGCTCGCCTGTCTCGCCGGCCTCTACTCGGAGCGGGCCGGCGTCTTCGACATCGGGCTCGAGGGCAAGATGCTTGCCGGCGCCTTCGCCGGTGCGGCCGCCGCCTCGGTCTTCCACTCGGCCTATCTCGGCCTCGGCATGGCCATCCTCATTTCGGTCGCCTTCGCGCTAATCCACGGCTTTGCCTCGATCACCCATCGCGGCAACCAGATCGTTTCCGGCGTCGCGATCAATTTCATTGCCGCCGGATCGACGATCATGCTCGGCCAGGCCTGGTTCCAGCAAGGCGGGCGCACGCCGGCGCTGGCCGCCGGCGAGCGGTTCGAGGCAATCATCTGGCCGGGCGCGGAGGCGTTCAGGAGCGTGCCGATCCTCGGGCCGATCTATTCGGAACTCATCTCCGGCCATTCCGTGCTGGTCTATCTCGCCTTCCTGGCCGTGCCGTTCACCTGGTGGGTGCTGTTTCGCACCCGCTTCGGCTTGCGCCTGCGCGCCGTCGGCGAGAACCCGGCCGCGGTCGACACCGCCGGCATATCGGTCGCCTGGCTGCGCTACCGGGCGCTGATCTGCACCGGCGTGCTCACCGGCATTGCCGGTGCCTATCTGTCGATGGTGCAGAATGGCGGCTTCGTGAAGGACATGACCGCCGGCAAGGGCTATATCGCGCTGGCCGCGCTGATCTTCGCCAAATGGAAACCGGTCAACGCCATGTTCGCCTGCCTGCTGTTCGGCTTCCTCGACGCGGCGTCGATCCGCCTGCAAGGCACGCCGCTGCCGCTGATCGGCAAGGTGCCGGTGCAATTCATGCAGGCGCTGCCCTATGTGCTGACCGTCATCCTGCTTGCCGGGTTCATCGGCAAGGCAATCCCGCCGCGCGCCGGCGGCGTGCCTTATGTCAAGGAACGCTGATCTATCATGGCTCATGATCTGTTCGAAGCGGCGAAAGCCGCCATGGCCAAGGCCTATGCGCCCTATTCGAAATTTCCGGTCGGCGCGGCGTTGCGCACCGAGGACGGCCGTGTCTTTGCCGGCGCCAATGTCGAGATCGCGTCCTATCCGGAGGGCTGGTGCGCCGAAACCACCGCACTTGCCAACTACATCATGGGCGGCGGCGGCAAGATCACTGAAATCGCCGTGATCGCCGAACGCGTGGCAAAATGCTCGCCCTGCGGCGGCTGCCGGCAGCGGCTGGCGGAATTCTGCCGGCCGGAGACGAAGTTCTATCTCTGCGATGATAGCGGCGTGGTTGAGACCGTGACCATGGGCGAGTTGCTGCCATACGGGTTTGAAGGCGATGTGCTGAAATGAAGGAAGCGCTCGATCACCTCGTCGAAAGGCTGGACGGGCTGGCGCCGACCACCGCCTTGGTGCTGGGGTCAGGGCTTGGCGGGCTTGTCGACCAGGTCGAGGATGCGGTGCGCATCTCCTACGCCGACTTGCCGGGGTTTCCCCGAAGCGGCGTCAGCGGCCATGCCGGCGAGGTGGTGGCCGGGCTCTTTGCCGGCACGCCGGTGCTGATGCTGTCCGGCCGGGCGCATTATTACGAGCACGGCAACGCGGCGGCGATGCGGCCGGCACTCGAGGTGCTCGCCGGCCTCGGCATCTCCGGGCTGATCCTCACCAACGCCGCCGGTTCGGTCGATCCCGGGATGGGCCCGGGCTCTGTGATGCTGATCACCGACCACATCAATTTCTCGGGCTCCAACCCGCTGATCGGCGAACCGAGCGACCGCCGTTTCGTCGGCCTGACCGAAGCCTACGACGCCGGTCTCCGCTCCGCCATCGAGCAGGCGGCGAAGGCCACCGGTACCACGCTGCACAAGGGCGTCTATATGTGGTTCTCCGGCCCATGCTTCGAGACGCCCGCCGAGATCCGCATGGCGCGCGTCATGGGCGCCAACGCGGTCGGCATGTCGACGGTGCCGGAGGTCATTCTCGCCCGCTTTCTTGGGCTGCGCGTCGCCGCGTGTTCGGTCGTGACCAACCTTGCCGCCGGCATGACCGGAGCCGAGCTGTCGCACCAGGAGACCAAGGACATGGCGCCGGTCGGCGGCGCGCGGCTGGCGACCATTCTGCAGCGTGTTTTTCAGGACGGGCTTCCGGAGCACAGGGTCGACGCCTGATGCTTCCCCAGGAAATCATCCGCCGCAAGCGCGACGGCCAGAAGCTCTCGGCTGAGGAGACAGCGTTCTTCATCGAGGGTCTGACCGCCGGCACAGTCACCGACGCGCAGGTCGGCGCCTTTGCCATGGCGGTGTTCTTCAACGGCATGAGCCGCGACGAGGCGGTGGCGCTGACTATGGCGATGCGCGATTCCGGCGATGTGCTCGACTGGTCGGATCTGCCCGGCCCGGTCACCGACAAGCATTCGACGGGCGGCGTCGGCGACAATGTCTCCTTGATGCTGGCGCCGATCGTCGCTGCCTGCGGCGCCTATGTGCCGATGATTTCCGGCAGGGGTCTGGGCCATACCGGGGGCACACTGGACAAGATGGATGCGATCCCCGGCTATATCAGCCAGCCGGATGTTGCGCGGTTCCGCAAGACCGTGCTCGAAACCGGCTGCGCCATCATCGGCCAGACCGCCGATCTGGCACCCGCCGACGCCAGGCTCTACGCGATCCGCGATGTGACGGGAACGGTCGAATCGGTGCCGCTGATCACCGCCTCGGTCCTGTCGAAGAAGCTGGCCGCCGGCCTCAATTCGCTGGTGCTTGACGTCAAGGTCGGCAACGGCGCCTTCATGGAGAAATCGCGCGACGCAACCGCACTGGCCAACAGCCTGGTCGACATCGCCAATGGCGCCGGCCTTAAGGCCTCGGCGCTGGTGACCGGCATGAACGAGCCGCTGGCGTCCGCCGCCGGCAATGCGGTCGAGGTGCGCAACGCCGTCGATTTTCTCACCGGCCGCTTTCGCGACCGGCGGCTGGAGGACGTGACGCTGGCGCTGGCCGCCGAGATGCTGCAATCGGCAGGCCTTGTGTCGTCCAACCAGGACGGCCTGCGCCGCGCCGCCGAAACGCTGGCCGGCGGCCGCGCCGCTTCCATCTTCGCGCGCATGGTGGCGGCACTGGGTGGTCCCGTCGACTTTGTCGACAATCCGGAAAAATATTTGCCGAAAGCGGCAACGGAATTCGCGGTCAAGGCGAGCGCGAACGGCTTTGTCACCGGCATCGCGACCCGCGAGATCGGGCTTGCCGTAGTCGGGCTTGGCGGCGGGCGGACGCGGCCCGACGACAGGATCGATCACGCCGTCGGCATCACCAGGCTGTTGCCGGTCGGCGCTGAAGTGCGGACCGGCGAAGCGCTGGCGCTGGTCCATGCCCGCAATACCGGGGATGCCGAAGCGGCCGCGGCCGCCGTGCTTTCGGCCTATACGATCGGCACTTCCAAACCGGCCACGGAGAAAACCGTCATCCGGCGGATCCTGCCGCGCGGGTAGAGCCATTCCGACGGTATCGGATGGGCTCTATCTTTCTTTGGACCACGATCTTGTCCGAAGACCGGTCCCCAAACTTTTCGCTGGCGCGGACCTGCGGTTCGGGATCACGTTCTACTGAACCAGCAGCAGCGTGCCGTCTTCGACCTGGTATTTTTCGAGCCGCTGCAGAAAGCTCATGCCGATCAGGTTGGTGTGCAGCGCCCTGTCGTCGAGCACGACGGCCTCGACGCCCTCGACGGTGATCCTGCCGATCTGCAGGCGATCAATCGTCACCACGGCGGCCTTGATCGCCCCATTGGCGGTGTTGACCTGATGGCTGAAGTCCGTCGAATTGAGCGAGATGCCGATCCTGCGCGCGGTCGAGGTGTTGATGGCGACGAGCGTGGCACCGGTATCGATCATGCCGTCGATCTGGCGGCCGTTCAACTTGAACACCGACATGAAATGCCCGCGCGCGTCCGCGGTGACGACGACCTTGCGGCCGAGCGGCTGCGGCGTTGTGGGCCTGTCCGGGACGGCGGCGAGATTCAGGTCGGTTTGTCTGTCAGCCGGCCTGGCACCGATGGCGGATTTCAACAGCCGCTCGATTACCTGTGAATTGGACTGATACACGATCGGCAGCGATGCCGACGTTCCGGCAAACACGCCAAGGATGAGGAGCTTGCGCAGCATGGACCGGCCTTTGTGGTTGCCGATCCTTAGTCCGACATGGTGATTGCCGCTTTAACGAGTGCGGAAACCAGCCGTTTGCGTAAACAATCGGTAAACGGATCTATTTGGTGCCGTACATGCGGTCGCCGGCATCGCCGAGACCCGGCATGATGTAGCCCTTTTCGTTGAGCTGGCGGTCGATGGAAGCGGTGAAGACCGGAACATCGGGATGCGCCTGGGTAAACCGCTCGAGGCCCTCTGGTGCCGCCAACAGGCAGAGGAAGCGGATGTTGGTGGCACCGCGGCCTTTCAGCTTGTCTATCGCCGCGATCGCCGAATTGGCGGTCGCCAGCATCGGATCGACGACGATCACCAGCCGGTCGGCGAGGTCGCCCGGCGCCTTGAAGAAATACTCGACCGCTTCCAGCGTCTCATGGTCGCGATAGAGGCCGATATGGGCGACACGCGCCGCCGGCACCAGATCGAGCAGGCCTTCGAGCAAGCCGTTGCCGGCGCGCAGCACCGAGGCGAAGACCAGTTTTTTGCCCTCCAGCGTCGGCGCCTCCATCGTCTCGATCGGCGTCTCGATCGTAGTCGTCGTCAGTTCCAGGTTGCGGGTGACCTCGTAGCCGAGCAGCAGCGAGATCTCGCGCAGCAGCCGCCGGAAGCCGGCCGTCGAAGTTTCCTTCTTGCGCATGATGGTCAGCTTGTGCTGGACAAGCGGATGGTCGACGACGGTAACGCCCTTCATGGTGTTCTCCAACTGCGCAGGTGAATAGTGGATGGTGAATGGTGAATAGTGAATAGTGAACTGGTTTGCGAGTCCTTGGTTGCGCGGAAAACTCGCGGTTGACGAACCGAAGCGCCGGGTTCACCATTCACCATTCACCATTCACCTGCCCTTGGCGCCGAGCCTGCCCAGCAGCACCGCCCTGGTCTTCCTGTCGACGAAGGCTGCCTCGATGGCCGTCCTGGTGACGGCGGTGAGCGCCTTGTCGTCCATCGCAAAATGCTCGGCAGCGATGTCGTATTCGCGTTTCAGCGAGGTCCAGAAATAGGGGGGGTCATCGGAGTTGAGCGTCACCTTGCAGCCCGCCGCCTTCAAGGCGGGAAAGGGATGGTCAGCGAAGCTGTCAAAGATTTTCAGGGCGATGTTGGAGCCGGGGCAGCATTCGAGCACGACGCCTTCGTCGGCGATGCGCCGCACAAGCTCGGGGTTCTCGATGGCGCGCACGCCATGGCCGATGCGAGACGGGCGGATGTGGTCGAGTGCCGCCTCGACGCTCTCCCAGCCCATCAATTCGCCGGCATGGACGGTGATGCCGAGGCCGGCCTCGCGGGCGATCTCGAAGGCCCTGACATAATCTTCCAGGTCGCCTATCCGCTCGTCGCCGGCGACGCCGAAACCGGTGACCAGCGGATGCCCGCAGCGGGCGGCGAAACGCGCCGCCCGCTCGATCGATTCGACACCGAAATTGCGCACGCCGGTGACGATCATGCGGCCTTCGATGCCGGTCTTCGCCTTGGCGCGGGCCATGCCTTCGCCGAGCGCGTCGGTATAGGCCTTCGGCGACAGCCCGGCCTTGCTGGCATGGTCGGGCGAGGTGAAAACCTCGGAATAGATGGCGCCGTCGCGGGCGAGGCTGGTCAGGTAATGGTCGGCCAGCCGCGCATAGTCTTCTTCGGTGCGGAACAGGTCCGACGAGAAGTCGTAGGCGGCGAGGAAAGAGGTGAAGTCGTGCCAGACGAAGGAGCCGTCCTGGATGTAGGGGGAGGCATCCTTGCCGTATTTCTCAGCCTGGCGGAGGACGAGTTCAGGCGCCGCTGCCCCTTCGATGTGGCAGTGCAGTTCTGCTTTCAAAGGCATTCAATTATCCCGTCAGGCTTTTTCTTATGACGCAGGTTCCTGTCGGAAAACCGTGTGACACTTTTCCGGAACCTGCTTCGAAGCGCGGCCGAACACCGCGCCTTAAACAATAGCGCCCGCACCATCGATCGGCTATGGTCCCGCCGATTTTATGGCGGATCAAAACGATGTCGGTTGAAAGAACCACGGCTGCGGGCGGCATGGAAACCTCCTATGGTTTCAGACGGGTAGGGCCAGGCGACAAGCAGTCCCTGGTCAATGACGTTTTCCACAAGGTGGCGAACCGCTACGACCTGATGAACGACCTGATGTCGGCCGGGTTGCATCGGTTGTGGAAGGACGCCATGGTCGCCTGGCTCAATCCACCGAAGCGGCCGGGCTGGAGCGTTCTCGACGTTGCCGGCGGCACCGGCGATGTCGCCTTCCGCATCGTCGAGGCGAGCGGCAGGCACGCTCATGCAACGGTTCTCGATATCAACGGCTCGATGCTCGCCGTCGGCCGCGACCGGGCCGAGAAAAAAGGCCTGTCGGCAAATACCGATTTCGTCGAAGCCAATGCCGAGGAACTGCCTTTTGCCGACGCCACTTTCGACGCCTACACCATCGCTTTCGGCATCCGCAACGTGCCGCGCATCGATGTGGCGCTTGCCGAAGCCTATCGCGTGCTGAAGCCTGGCGGGCGCTTTCTCTGCCTTGAATTCTCCGAGGTCGAGATGCCGCTGCTCGACAAGGTCTATGAGGCATGGTCGTTCAACGCCATTCCGCGGATCGGCAAGGTGGTGACCGGTGATGGCGAGCCCTATTCCTATCTGGTCGAATCGATCCGCAAGTTTCCCAATCAGCAGAATTTCGCGGCGATGATTTCGCGCGCGGGCTTCGAGCGCGCCTCGTTCCGCAATTATTCCGGCGGCATCGCCGCGCTCCACTCGGGCTGGAAGCTTTGAGGCTGGCCCGTATCTTTCGTACTCAATGTGCTCTTCGCCGGTCTAGGAAATCGGCGAGGCAAAGCCAGCCATGAGCAGCATCGGCGCTGGTTTCAGGCTCGTACGGGCCGGCTGGGTGCTGGTCCGCGAGGGTGTCATCGCGGCTTTGCCCGGTGACGAGCTCTTCGGCTTGCCGAAATTCGGCTGGCGCATGGCCCGGCTGTTCACCCGCCGTCGCGCGCTTGCCTATGAGCGCGGCGACAGGCTGGCCAAGGCGGTCGTGCGGCTCGGCCCGTCCTACGTCAAGCTCGGCCAGTTCCTGGCGACACGGCCGGATGTCGTCGGAAACGATATCGCGTTTGATCTCGCCATGCTGCAGGACAAGATGCAGACGTTTCCGAAGGCCGAGGCTGTCGCCGCGATAGAGGCCTCGCTCGGACGCAAGGTCGACGAGCTCTATGTCAGTTTTGGCGAGGCCGTCGCCGCCGCCTCTATCGCCCAGGTTCATACCGCCGAAGCCCTGCAGGACGGCGTCATTACCCGGGTAGCAGTAAAGGTCATCCGGCCGGGCGTGCGCCGCCGGTTCTTTCGCGATCTCGAGAGCTATTTCCTCGCCGCCCGGCTGCAGGAAAAATACATCCCGTCGTCGCGCCGGCTGCGGCCGGTCGAGGTGACCGAGACACTGGCCCAGACGACCAAAATCGAAATGGATTTGAGGCTGGAGGCGGCGGCTTTTTCGGAGCTCGGCGAGAATACCAAGGACGATCCCGGCTTCCGTGTGCCGTCGGTCGACTGGGAGCGCACCGGTCGTGACGTGCTGACCATGGAATGGGTCGACGGCATCAAGATGAACGATATTGCCGGCCTAGCCGCCGCCGGCCACGACCTGAAGGCGATTGCCGCCAACCTCGTTCAGTCGTTTCTGCGCCATACGCTGCGTGACGGTTTCTTCCACGCCGACATGCACCCGGGCAACCTGTTTATAGAAGCCGACGGCACCATCGTCGCCGTCGATCTCGGCATTGCCGGCCGGCTCGGCAGGAAGGAGCGCCGGTTCCTCGCCGAAATCCTCTACGGCTTCATCACGCGCGATTACCAGCGCGTCGCCGAAGTTCATTTCGAGGCCGGCTACGTGCCGCGCCAGCACAATGTCGCGGCTTTCGCCCAGGCGATCCGGGCAATCGGCGAACCGATCCACGGCCAGCCGGCCGAGACCATCTCGATGGCCAAGCTGTTGACGCTGCTGTTCGAGGTGACCGACCTCTTCGACATGGCGACGCGGTCCGAGCTGGTGCTGCTGCAGAAGACCATGGTCGTTGTCGAAGGCGTCGCCCGCACCCTCGACCCGGCCTTCAACATGTGGAAGACGTCGGAGCCGGTGGTGAGCGGCTGGATTGCCCGCAATCTCGGCCCGCGCGCGCTGCTGGCCGATGCGCGCGACGGTGCCAGCGCGCTGCTGGCGCTGGCCCGCCAGGCACCGGACCTCGCAGCCCGCACCGAGCGGCTGTCGCGTGAGATCGACCTGATGGCCGAACACGGCCTGCGCTTCGACGAAAGGACCGCACGCGCGATCGGCAAGGCCGAGGCGCGCTACACCCGCTCCGGCCGGCTGGCGCTGTGGGTGATCGCATTGACGCTGGTGTATATCGCCTGGCGTATTTTCTAGCGCTTGTTGCAACGTGATTGCATTGCTATCATTGCACTCAGCAATTCCGGGCAAGGTGCAATCAGATGGCCAGCATCACGATCCGCAACCTTGATGACGAGGTCAAGGACCTGCTGCGCCGACTGGCGGCGGAGAATGGCCGGTCGATGGAAGACCAGGCGCGGGTGATGATCCGCACAGCGGTCGAAGGTCAGTTCGGTTCGGCTGGTCGCATCGACCAGATCGAGAAAACACTGCGCGAACTGACGAGTTCGCAGAGTCCAGCAGCGCCGGTGGTCGCCGTCTCCAGCCCGCGAGGCATCCTCTCCGGCAAGCGCATCCTGCTGATCATCGGCGGCGGCATCGCCGCCTACAAGGCGCTCGACCTGATCCGCCGGCTGCGCGAGCGCAGTGCTTCGGTGCGGGTGGTGATGACCGCGGCGGCGCAGGAGTTCGTCACTACGCTGTCGGCCGGGGCGCTGTCCGCCGACCATGTTTTCACCGAACTGTTCGATCGGCAGGACGAGCACGATGTCGGCCATATCAGGCTGTCGCGCGAGGCCGACCTTTTGGTCGTGGCGCCGGCAACCGCCGACCTGATGGCCAAGCTCGCCAACGGTCACGCCAACGACCTTGCCTCGACCGTGCTCGTCGCCACCGACAAGCCAGTGCTGATGGCGCCGGCCATGAACCCGAAAATGTGGGCGCATCCGGCGACCCGCCGCAACCGCGCGACGCTGGGCAAGGACGGCATCAAGTTCGTCGGCCCGGCGAAAGGCGAGATGGCCGAAAGCAACGAGGTGGGCGAGGGCCGCATGGCCGAGCCGCTGGAGATCGTCGCCGCGATCGAGGCGCTGCTCGATATCAGGCCAAAGCCGCTGACGGGCAGGAAGATCATCGTCACTTCCGGACCGACGCATGAAGCGATCGATCCTGTGCGCTACATCGCCAACCGCTCGTCGGGCAAGCAGGGCCACGCCATCGCGGCGGCGCTGGCCAGGCTCGGCGCCGACGTGCGTCTCGTCTCCGGCCCGGTCGGCATTGCCGATCCGGCCGGCGTCGCCACGCTGCACGTCGAAACGGCCGTCGAGATGAAGGACGCCGTCGAGCAGCTGCTGCCGGCCGACGCGGCAGTGTTCGTCGCGGCTGTTGCCGACTGGCGCACTCAAAGTTCGGCCGGGGAAAAGATCAAGAAGATGGCGGGCGAGGGGCCGCCCTCGCTGCAGATGGTGGAAAATCCCGATATTCTTGCCGGTGTCGGGCATCACAAAAAGCGGCCGATGCTGGTGGTCGGTTTCGCTGCGGAGACGCAGGATCTGGTCAGGAATGCCGAGGCCAAGCTCGCAAAAAAGGGTGCCGATCTTATCGTCGCCAATGATGTCTCGCATGAAGATGGTTCCCCGGGCGTGATGGGCGGCGACCGCAACAAGGTGCGGATCGTCTCGAAGGCCGGCGTCGAGGAATGGCCGGAGATGAGCAAAGACGAGGTGGCGACGCGGCTCGCGGCACTGATCGCCGAGCGGCTGAAGACGGTCGTCGTCTAGTCAATCTCCCCCACGAGGGGGGAGATTGGCAGCTTCGCTGGCGGCGCCCCCGAAATCCGCAAAGCGGCAAGGCATCCCAGGATTCCGAGCGGGATAAACGCCAGGAACAGCCAGGCGGCGACATTCGCCGCGGCCTCGCGGTTCAGGCCTTCGGAAAAGCCGCTGGCGTTGGCGACGATGCCGGTCAGTGCCGCACCCACGGCATAGCCGATGCGCTGCATGGTCGGCACGGCGGCCGAGGCGATCGTCTGCTCGCCTTCCTTGGCCGATGCCACGATGACACGCGTGACGAACGGCCAGGCTATGCCGAAGCCGCCGCCTTGCAACAAAGCACAAAACAGGATCAGCGGGATCGAGCCGGCCGGCACCGTATAGGCGAAACCGGCGACGCCCGTGGCGATCATCAGCGCCCCGCCGACGATGATCAGCCGCTCGCGCTCCGGTGGCGCATTGGCGACGAGGATCGACAGGATCGACCAGGCGATCGATTCGGCGGCGATGATGTAGCCGGTGGTCAGGATCGGAATGCCGTGCAGGCTGGTCAGAAGCAGTGGTCCGTAGACCGCGAACGAGCAGGTCGCCACCGAAAACGCCGCGACCATGGTCATGCCCGCGCCGACCGGCGAGCGCCATGAGAACAGCCGCGACGGGAACAGGCGCGAGCGCGGCTTCAGTGCGTCGATATAGATAAACAGCGCCAGGCCGATCAGGCCGAGGGTGAGTAGCAGCGACGAGCGCAGCAGGGCGATGTCGACGCCGGCAGTGGCAATCAGCACGACGCTGCCGGCGAGGCAGCCAAGTGCCGCAAAGGGGAAGGGCGGCGCCGAGCCGCCCTTCGCCTGCCTCGTTGCTTCAGGCGTATCGAGCACGAGGAAGCTTGCCAGCGCCATGGCCGTGCCGCCGAGGGTGAAGACGCCGAAGGCCCAGCGCCAGGACGAGAATTCGGTCATGACCGCGCCGAGCACCGGCCCGCTGAAGGCGGCGACACCCCAGATCGCCGACATGACGCCGAAAAGCTGCGGCCAGATCGCGCGGGCAAACAGCCGCTCGACCGAGACGAAGGCCAGCGACACCAGCGCGCCGCCACCGAGCCCTTCGATCAGGCGGCCGCAGAGGAACAGCGGCATCGAAGGCGCGGTGGCGCAGACCAGCGCGCCGACGGCATAGAGCATTGCGGCGACCATCATGTTGGTACGCAGCGCGACATAGCTCGCCAGCCGTCCGGCGGCCGCACCGGCAACGATGGCGCCGAGCTCGTAGATCGCCAGCGACCAGCCGACCAGTTGCACGCCGGCGAGTTCGCCGACCATGGCCGGCATGACCGTTGCTACCATGGTTTCGTTGGTGGCGTGCAGCAGAATGCCGAGGCCGATAAAGCAGAAGCGCGCCAGGTCGCCGCTCGCCCACAGCGCGCGCCAGTCGACCCTGTTTGTGCTTGTCTTGGTCATCCGGTCCCCCAGGCTTTCTTAGGCGCTGGTCTAAAATATTGGAGCGCTCTTCGTCTCCAAATGGGCACGCGGCGCTTCGGGGATGGCTTGTAAAACCTCAACCGCAGTTGAGTTCAAGCGGTTTTTCCGGTGTGCTGAGATGATGATGTAGGCGGGAAGCCAGGGTGATCGTGCATCTCGGCTCCACGATCAACCCGCTCTGCGGCGCAACTGATACTGGTTGACGCCGATTGCGATGTTCACGCCGTTCTACCAATCGATTTAGCAGCACCTCAACCGACGTATATCCCAGATACTGGTTGCCAGCTTCCGCAAATATGGTTAATATATTAGCAAGAAGAAATATTCCCGCTTACAGTCGTACTGGAGCACGACAATGGGCGCTGCCGATTTGCGCAGGCCAAGTATTGCGGCGATTCTGTGCGCCGCAGAGGGCCCTTCATCCGAAAGAGTCTTGTCACCCGAAAGAGTCTTGGGAGGCCCGGCGGCTTAAAGCCGTTGCTGGCGGCCTCATAACTTCCGCATCCCCCACAGCATAATCGATCGAGCCGAATCGAGGGCTTTGTTGCGCCCTCATGCTGCCGACCAGTGCCAGAGATGGCCTGCGCAGCACACTCTAGCTCTGGCAAAATCGGAGGAGAACATGATTATTGGATGTAGATGTAGTGGTTTAAGGGTGGCCGCGGCTGCGGCTTTCATGGGTGGGGCACTGTTGCTTGGAACAGGCGGAGCGCTAGCGCAGACCTGTCCCGGCGTATCGCAGACACAGTGCGAAGACTTCTGCGCCGCCGGGGGATCCACGGTGGCGTCTTGCACGAAGACCGGCGCCACTCCCGACTGCGTATGCACGGAGACAAAGAAGGATGTGAATGGCAATGCATTCGGCACGGCAACGCAGGATACGGCTGAAGGCCAAGGCAACATTGGCAACAAGACCGAGACGGCCTGCGAGGGTAATCCCGGCCACTGCAAGTAGTAATATCCGAAATTTCGAATAAACATCTATGTATTTGGCTGTTGACGGGTTTATTCTATAGGTTTGTAGAATTCCTCTGCGGCACTGCCAAGTGCAGATTAAAGAGCTGGAAGGGATTACCTTTCCCTTCCGGCTCAGAGGTGGTCAGAACATGATGCGCAGCGTTTTGTTCGTTACGGTAATCCTCGGCGCGGCGGTAACGCCCGGGAGTTCCATGGGACCGACACCATCGGCGACTTCCGGCCAGGTTTTGTCGGCCTTCAATCAGCTCTCAGCTCTCCTCGAGCCGTCCTCGATCCGGCCCGATACCCCCGCCTATCGCACGCAAGCCGTGGAGCGCGGCGATATCGTCACAACGGTGCAGGCGGCTGGCACGCTGAACGCGCTAGTTATGGTGGAAGTCGGTTCTCAGCTCTCGGGTCGGGTGAAGGAACTCTATGTCGACTTCAACTCCAAGGTCACCAAAGGCCAGGTCATAGCCCGGGTTGAGCCGGAGATTTACGAAGCGAGAGTAGCGCAAGCCCTTGCCGAACGGGAGATGGCGCAAACGCAGGTTTCGGTACATCGGGCGCAGATCGAGCGGGCCAGGGCAGAGATGGAGACCGCCGAGGCCAGATATGATTCTGCCGCCGCACAGACTACACGCGCCGAAATCGCGCTCGATGGTGCGGCGCAGGAAGTGAATCGCAAACGTTCCCTGGCTAAGCAGAAGATCATCGCGGTGGGTGAATGGGAGCGGGAGAATACCGCGCATAATTCTGCCAAGGCGCAGGCGACTGCCGCCCAGGCCGAGGAACTGTCGCAATCGGCAGTCGTTCGAGCCGCCAAGGCGACCCTCAACATGGCAGAAGCGGAGCTCGCCAACACGCTTGCCCAGGTGAAGCAGAAGGAAGCGGTGCTTCAGCAGGCCCAAATTGATCTTGACCGCACCTATGTACGCGCGCCGGTCACCGGCACGGTGGTCAATCGCGCCGTCAGTGGCGGTCAGACCCTGGCGGCTAGCCTGCAGACCCCGATACTGTTCACCATAGCTCAAGACCTGACTGAGATGCAGGTGGAAGCTTCCGTGGTGGAAGCCGACATTAGCCGTTTTGCGCTCGGGCAGCCGGTTACTTTCACTGCCGATGCCTATCCCGACCGAATTTTCACCGGCACGGTAAAACAGATACGCAAGGCACCGCAGGTCGTTCAAAACGTCGTCACATACATAGTGGTGGTCGGTACGCAAAATTCCGATGAGCTGCTGTTGCCCGGCATGACCGCCAATCTGAGCGTGGTAATGGCTAAGCGACATGGGGTCTTGAAAGTGCCCAATGCGGCCCTGCGTTTTCGGCCGCCGAGTGATACCGGGGACGAGGCGCGATCGACCGCGCCGGCCATTGCCAAAACGGGCGTAGAGGCGGGAAGCCCGGGCGAGGTATTTGTATTTGGGCCAGACCGCGAGCCGAAGCTTGTTTTGCTCCGGCTTGGAATCACCGACGGTCGTGCAACAGAGGTGCTGGCAGGCGACCTGACTGAGGGGCAGCAGGTCATTACGGGGCTTGCCACTGCTCCGCGTCGGGACGATGACGCGTCTTCCGTCCTGGTCAAGTTCCGGTTGTGGTGAGGTCAGGTATCCATGGCTCTGATTGACGTCGACCGGCTGCGCCATTGCTACCGTGTTGGCGGAGAGCCGGTGTGGGCGCTCGAAGGGGTGACCATGACGATTCAACGAGGCGAATTCGTCGCGGTGATCGGATCTTCAGGATCGGGCAAGTCTACCTTCATGAACATACTGGGCTGCCTCGACAGTCCGAGTGAAGGCCGCTATCGGCTGAACGGGGTAAACGTCGGTGGACTCCATCACGATGAACTCGCTGCGATCCGCAATAGGAACATCGGTTTCGTGTTTCAGTCGTTCAATCTGCTGCCGCGGGCCAGCGCACTAGAAAATGTGGAACTGCCGCTTGTCTATCGCCGCATGTGGGCTGGTGAGCGGCGGCGCGCAGCGCTGGCGATGCTGGCCAAGGTAGGGCTCGCCGATCGGGCCAGACATACTCCTGCCGAACTCTCGGGCGGACAACAGCAGCGCGTTGCCATTGCCCGCGCCCTGGTGACGGAGCCTTTACTTTTACTGGCCGATGAACCCACTGGTGCGCTCGACAGCCAGACAGGGCTGGAGATCATGGCAATTTTCCGCCGACTCAATGGAGAGGGCCTGACCATTGTGCTGGTCACCCATGAGGCTGAGATAGCTGCCCATACGGATCGCATTGTAGCCTTTCGAGACGGCCGCGTTCTGTCAGACACCCCTGTCATACAGCAGGTCCGACCTTTGGATGACACTCGCCGTCTAGCGCTGGCGTACAACAATGTCCGGTAGCACAAGAACCGCCCTGCGATCATTACGCTCCCATCATATGCGCAGCGCGCTCACCATGTTGGGCATCATCATCGGTGTGGCCGCTGTCGTGGTGATGATCGCGATCGGGGTTGGTGCGCGCGAACGGATCACTGCGCAGATCCGCAGCCTCGGCGCCAACCTCATCAGCGTCAGTCCGGGCAGTGCGAAGATGGGCAGCGTGCGGCTTGGGGCCGGTGGCGCGCCGCGGCTGAGTGAAGAGGACGCGGCGGCGATCGGAATGGAAATCCCCGGCGTCGTGGTGGCGGCGCCACTCCTCTACGCCCGCGAGCAGTTCACGATCGGCTCCGCCAATTGGCAAGGCGTGCTTCGCGGCGTGACGCCGGAATATTTCTCAGCGCGCGAGTGGAGGGTTATTGCCGGGCAGGAGATGACCCCGGAGGACAACAACCGCGTCGCCAACGTGGTGCTCCTCGGAACGACGATGCGGGAGAAGTTGTTCGGAAAAGCCGATCCGCTGGGCGCCGCGATCCGCATCCGCGACGTGCCGTTCACGGTGATCGGACTGCTGGAGCGGAAGGGCCAGAGCGTGTGGGGCGATGATCAGGACGATGTGGCACTTGTGCCGCTGAGGACGGCGCGACGTCAGTTCATTGGCACGAGCCGTGCCAATCCGACCTTCGTACACAACATCACCGTCAAGTTCGCCGATTGGACCTCGGCCGAGGACACGATGGCAGCGATCCGCCAACTCCTGTGGCAGCGTCACCGGTTGCGGACGGGTCAGGAAGACAGCTTCATGGTGAGCAACCTCGCCGAAGCTGCGAATGCCGAAGGTTCGACCACACGCGTGGTGTCGCTGCTGCTTTCGGCGGTGGCCTCAATTTCGCTGGTCGTGGGCGGGATCGGCATCATGAACATCATGCTGGCGACGGTGACGGAGCGGGTCCGCGAGATCGGACTGCGGCTTGCGGTGGGCGCGCGACGGCGAGATATCCTTGCCCAGTTTCTCGTTGAGGCAGCAACGCTTGCCCTGCTCGGGGGTATTCTAGGTGCTGGTATTGGGATTGTTGCTGCAATCGCCGTTGGGTCTATCGCTCAATGGCCGGTGATCATCGATCTCAGCGCCATCCTGCTGGCTATCGGCTTTGCCGCGGCTGTAGGCGTCTTTTTCGGCTACTATCCCGCCCGCAAGGCCGCAAGCCTACAGCCGATCGAAGCGCTGCGCGCAGAATGAGTTTGGCGCCACCGCGCGATCATCGGTCAATTTCGAAGCCGCACGGCGCCCAATCAAAAGGCTGCCACGCGCCGGCGACTACGCGGCGCGGAACCGTCCTATCCCGGCGCATGATGAAAGGCCATGGGCCGTATTTGCCAGAGGCCGCTATTTGAACGAATGGATCAGGTCCAGCGAAGTGACGGCGACCGCCAGGTTGACGCCGGTCTGTGCCTGGACACTGAGCGGCTGCAGCGAAAAGGCGCTGTCGAGGCCGCCGACCAGGAGATTGGCGCCGCCACCGGTGACCACGCTGGCCTCGGCGTTCACGCCATAGTAGCTGCCGGCAAGGTCACCTTCATCGTGGTTGCGGGTCGCCGCCAGAACCGCCCATACCAGCTGGCCCTGATGCGTCCGGCCGACATCGACGCCGAGCTTGGAAATCACCCCTGTATAGACTTCAGAGGGGCCGCCACGATGCGGACGAAAGACACAGGAGACACCCTTGTTGGAGGTGACGAGATAGGCCGTGCCGCCGTCGATGGTGCAGTCGAGCACGCCGAGCTGGAGCCTGCTGGCGCTGGCGGGAGCGGCAACGACGGTCGTGGCGAGAGCAGCGGCACAAGCGAGTTTCTTGATCATGGCAGGGTCCTTTCGAAATTGCCTTGTACAAACGGCTGAGCACGCCGAGCGTTCCGCCGAAAACTTGGCGCCAGCAAAGCGAAGCTAAACGCAGGGTTGTCGGAGTGCGGAAACGGAGGCCCGATTAACCGGCCGCTCAGCCGGCACTGGTGCGGGCCAGGCCGTCCTTGGCCGGCTGGTAGGTCGGATTGAGGTGCACGGCCTCGCGGTAGGATTTCGCGGCCCTGACCTTGTCGCCGCGCCGCTCGTAGATCAACGCCTGATTGGACCAGGCCTCGGCATTCTTGCCGTCGAGCTTGATGGCCACGTTGAAGTCGGCGAAGGCATTGTCCTCGTCGTTCATGGCAAGGTAGGAGAGGCCGCGCCCGTTGTAAGGCTCGGAGGCATCCGGCGCCAGCGAAATGGCGGTCGAGAAATCCTCGATGGCAAAGGCGTGCTGGCCCTGACTCTGATAGATCAGGCCGCGATTGTGATAGGCGCGCGCATCGGTCGTGTCGAGCTGGATGGCTTTCTGGAAATCGTTGAAGGCTTCCTGGACCCGGCCCGCCCTGCGGTAGAGATTGCCGCGGCCGATATAGGCGGCGTCATAGTTGGAATTGATCTGGATCGAGCGGTTGTAGTCGGCAAGCGCGCTTGCCTGATCACCGAGGAAGCGCTGGATGAGCGCCCGGTTGGAATAGGCCTGGTAGAAATTCGGATTGAGCTGGATGGCGGTGTTGAAGTCCTTGAGCGCCGCCTGGTACTGGCCGCCGCGGCCATAGGCCGAGCCGCGCACATTGTAGGCTTCCGGATCCTGGGGGTTGCGCTGGATCACCGCCGACAGTGAGGAGATGTTCTCGGTCGAGGCTTGCGCCTTGTCGATGTTGTTGAACTCGCCGGTCGGAACGCTCTGGCAGCTGGCAAGCGCCATCCCGGAAAGCAGGGCTGCCGTCAGGGCGAGGCCGCGCCACGCGGTTCTGCGCTCTACGGTGATTGCGTCCATGTCTGCCCTGTCCTTACTGCGCCGTCTGGTCCGTTCCCCCTCCGAACCGGCATCTCTCCCAACCGGTCCTCTCGGACCGGGTCGAACTCACAACAAAAAGGTGGCGGCGATTCCGCATCGCGCCACCTTGGATATCCTTGGAAAAGGACGAAAAATTGACGTCAGAACCGCGGCGGACGCGGAGCACCGGCACCGGCAGCACCGGCCGCGACCGGACGCGGCGTCATCGGCAGCAGGCCTTCACGCTGGGCGCGCTTGCGGGCCAGCTTGCGGGCACGGCGCACGGCTTCCGCCTTTTCACGGGCGCGCTTCTCGGAGGGCTTTTCGTAATGTCCGCGCATCTTCATTTCGCGGAAGATGCCTTCGCGCTGCATCTTTTTCTTGAGCGCGCGAAGCGCCTGATCAACATTGTTGTCGCGGACGAGTACCTGCACGTGCAATCCTGTCTTTCGGTTTGAAATCAACAGGCAAGCGGCCATAGCCGCAAGCCTCCGCGGCGCGTTACACCACGAATTGGGGCGGCTGATAGCAGAATCAAGGGGCGCTGTCCACAGCCGATTGAGAGGCGGTGCCGATCCCGAAACGAGAAACCCGCCTCGGCGGCGGGTCTCTGGTGAATCAGCACCATACGCAATTTAGTAGCATAGCTGCCGGCACAAAGCAAGAACAAAATTCGCCTTGGGTCAGATAGGCGCGGCTATGCCGTGGCCAGGTGGAGCTGCTCGAAACCCTCGAAGAACTCGCCGTAGTCGCAGGTTATCTCCTCGCCGGCGGCGATGTCGCGGGTCGCGGTGGCCCCGCCATATTGCGAAAAGTCGGTGTTCGGCTTGTCGGCGTGGTTCATGAAGCGGCCATTGTCGACCTCATAGACCATGAAGCCCGGCCGGTCCGGACTGGGATAGGCATATCTGTCGAGCAATTCCTTGAGGTGCGGCGGCGCCGTCTCGTATCTTTCCATCGGGATCAGCCGGTCGAAGTCCGGATCGAGCCGCCAGATCTGCGCCCCTTTCCGGATCGGCTCGGCGGCGAACACGCCGACGCCTTCGATTGCGCTTGCAGCGATATACGTCCTGATCAGCAGCATGTTTCCAACCCGTTTTCGAGGAGAAGACGGAATCGTCAAATCGCCGGGAAAAGCAAGACCGGTTTTTCCGGCATTGCGGCTGGCGGGCTGACATTGCGGCTGGCGGGCCGACGCCAACCGCGAAACGCTTCACGGGCGGGTGATCGAGACACCGCCGTCGGCGAACAGTGCCGTGCCGGTGGTGAAGCTCGATGCATCGGAAGCCAGGTAAAGCGCCGAGCGGGCGATCTCCTCTGGCTCGGCGACGCGCTTCAAGGCATGCAGGTTTTCGACGAACGCCCGCGATTCAGGTGTGTTGAATGTCGCCGAAGGCGTGTCGGTGCCGCCCGGCAGCAGCGCGTTGACCCGGACGCCCTTGGCGCCAAATTCGGCGGCCAGCACCTGCGTCAATCCGATCAGTCCGGCCTTGCTCGCGGCATAGCTGGTCATGCCGGGCATGCCGAGCGTGTGGCCGACGAAGGTCGAGGTGAAGATCAACGACCCGCCGCCGCGTTCGACCATCGCCGGCACCTGGTATTTCGCGCCGAGAAAGGCGCTGGTCAGATTGGTATCGAGCGTCTCGCGCCAGCCCTTCAGCGACAGCTCAGAAACCGGCCCCATCCTGCCGACCGAGCCGGCATTGTTGAAGGCGATGTCGAGCCCGCCGAATTTCTCGACCGCCAGGTCGACCAGGACTTTCGCGTAGGCTTCGTCGCGGACGTCGCCGGCAAGCGCAATGGCGGTGCCCTCGGCGTCTTCGATTTCGGCAACCAGCGCATCGAGTTCCGCCCGGCGGCGGGCGGCGACGACGAGCCTGGCGCCTTGCTCGGCAAAGAGTTTTGCCGTGGCGCGGCCGATCCCGGAACTGGCGCCGGTGACGATGGCGACCTTGTTGGTGAGTGCGAACATTTTCTGCATCCTTTTTTCGCGCCGGCTCTGGCCGGCAATCGGGATGCTTGGTCGCAAATCGGGGCGGCGCGAGCCACCCGATACCTGCGCTGCCCTCGACAGCCCTTCTTGACGTCCGCTTGCCACCAGGCTACGGATCGTCATCCAAAACTCGCGGGTGGACGCGCCACCCATTCCAATGACCCCCCAAGACATAATGAGCAGGTTGTTGGCCCCCGGCTTCGAGGGCGACAGCGAGTTGACGTCCGCCCTTCAATCGGAATTTGGCAAAGGCTTTCCGATAGAAAATCTCCGGCCGCTGCTGACGTCCGGCAACCTTCATACCCAAGCCGCCGCCGCTTTCTTGGTGGCCGAAGCCAGTCCCAAAACAAGCTACAAGATGAATTGCGTTGTCGCGGAAATAGCCGATCTGCTCGACAGCGAATCTTCGGGCATCCGGTGCGACGCGATCGAGGCGCTTCTAGGGTGCACCACGCCTGCGGACGGCACCATTCTCGGCCGCGTGATGCTGCGGCTGGATGACGAACATGCCGGCGTTCGGTGGAGGGTCGTCCAATTCATCTGCCTTGCACAGCGCTGGCAGCTAAGGCTTGCGGTGGAAAATGCCGCCGCGCTTCGTCTGGACTCAGCTTTCACGACACTGGTCGACGCCTATGGTCACTATGTCATGCCGAGTTCCAAGGACCTGCCACGGTTACTCGAACATCCGGATGCGGTTTTGCGGCGCTTTGCGGCGGCAGTGGCGATCAGGCCACGCGAGGTGATCGTCGAGCGCTTCGTTGCCATGGCGGAGCAGTCGAACGACGCGGAAGTTCGCAAAATCGCGGCCGATTGCCGTGAGGGTTATTTGCGATCGATCTATGCAATCGGGCCGTGCATCGTGAAGCGTGCTCCGGCTGACCCAACGAAAAGCGAAGCTCAGAACAGCGACCAGTGAAAGCACGGCGCAAACGGCAAGCGCCGTCGCAAACGGTGCAAGGCCACTATTGCCTAAGCAGCCAGCCGAGCCGATCGAGCGAAAATGCGTAGCTGACGGCGATCAGCAGGGCGACGGCCATGCCGGCCGTCGTGTAGCCGGCCAGGTGGAATCCGGCAGCGCCGCCGAACAGGATGACGAGTTCGAGCACCAGCCGCAAACCGCCCGGCACCGGAACCGGCGCCCGCCCCGAGCGGCTCGGATCGTTCGGCACCGCGAAGATTCCCCAGAGCGCGGCGGCAACGAACGGCAATGCCACGGCAAGGATCCAGCGCCACATGCCCGCTGAGAGGCTCCAGCCCGCCATGCCGAGGCCGAGCAAAGCGGCGAGCTCCAGCAAGAAGCGCAATGTCAGATTCCACCAGACGTTAGCCACCGCCATAATCCTCCGATCGTCAGGCGACGGATAGCGGTGGAAGGCAATTGCATCAACCTGCCCGGATGCGGCTTTTTCACCACGGCGCAAAACGGCAAGCGCCGTCGCAAACAGTGCAAGGCTGGCAGCACGGTTTCGCTAGTGATACAAGCTCGCGCGCCGGGGCTGGCTGATCTGCCCTGCCGCCATTTGCGAGGCCTGCGACGTTGAAGAAATACTCGGTATTCGCCATCGCCCGCGAGGCCATGCGCGGTCATAGAGGCTGGGAGGAACAGTGGTCCTCGCCGGAGCCGAAGAAGGAGTACGACGTCATCATCGTCGGCGCCGGCGGCCACGGCCTGGCCACAGCCTATTATCTCGCCACCGTGCACGGCATCACCAACGTCGCGGTATTGGAAAAAGGCTGGCTCGGCGGCGGCAATACCGGGCGCAACACCACCATCATCCGCTCGAACTATCTCTACGACGAGAGCGCCGGCATCTACGACCATGCGCTGAAGCTGTGGGACGGGCTCAGCCAGGAGCTCAACTACAACGTCATGTATTCGCCGCGCGGCGTCATGATGCTCGCCCACAACATCCATGACATCCAGGTGCTGAAGCGGCACGTCCACGCCAACCGGCTGAACGGCATCGACAATGAATGGCTGACGCCGGAGCAGGCCAAGGAATTCTGCCCGCCGCTCAACATTTCGCGCGATGCACGCTACCCGGTTATGGGCGCCTCCCTGCAGCGCCGCGGCGGCACGGCGCGCCACGATGCGGTCGCCTGGGGCTATGCGCGCGGCGCCTCGGCGCGTGGCGTCCACATCATCCAGAATTGCGAGGTCACCGGCGTCAAGCGGGCGCCGAACGGCGCGGTAACCGGTGTCGAGACGACGCGCGGCTTCATCGGCGCCAGGAAGGTCGGCGTGGTTGCCGCCGGGCATTCGTCGGTGATCATGAACATGGCCGGCGTGCGCATGCCGCTGGAAAGCTATCCGCTGCAGGCGCTGGTATCGGAGCCGGTCAAGCCGGTGGTGCCTTGCGTGGTGATGTCGAACACGGTGCATGCCTATATCTCACAGTCCGACAAGGGCGAGCTGGTCATCGGCGCCGGCACCGACCAGTATGTCTCCTATTCGCAGACCGGCGGCCTGCACATCCTCCAGCACACACTCGACGCGATCTGCGAGATGTTCCCGATCTTCACCCGTATGAAGATGCTGCGCTCATGGGGCGGCATCGTCGACGTGACGCCGGACCGTTCGCCGATCCTGGCCAAGACGCCGGTGCCCGGCCTCTATGTCAATTGCGGCTGGGGCACAGGCGGCTTCAAGGCGACGCCGGGTTCGGGCCATGTCTTTGCCCATACGATCGCCAGGGACGATCCGCACCCGATCAACGCGCCCTTCACCATCGAGCGCTTCCGCACCGGCCGCCTCATCGACGAGGCGGCGGCGGCAGCGGTGGCGCACTGATGATGACCGAGATGGCCATCGCTATGCCGCTGATGCTCGCCGGCGAGCAAGGCCTGTTCCATATCCCCACGCCAGAGGAGGTGCGCCTGCAGCCCATCAGCCGGGCCGGCAATGAAGCAGATTGGCCGTTTTCCGTCGACGAGGGTGTACTCGCCTGCGCCTGGAGCGCCGGTCAGAGAGTGGTCACCTTTATGGAGAACCGGCCAGCCGATCTCGAGGAAGGCGAAAAATTCGAGCGGCGCTACGTCATCGTGACGACCGAACCGATGACGCTTTCGGTCGGCAATATGGCGTATCGCGACCTTTTCCGCCCGGTAGCCAGCATCGAGGAGCGCATCCGGCTGGTGGCGCCCTTCGTGACGATGGGCCAGAGGCTTTGCGACCAACCTGCCGGCGCTCGCGTCGGCCACGGCGAACTGTAGGACCGACCATGCTTCTCATCCGCTGCCCCTATTGCGAGGAAGAGCGTCCGGAGCTCGAATTCCGCAACGCCGGCGAGGCGCATATCGCGCGTTCCCCAAACATCGCCGGCGAGAGCGACGACGATTTTGAAAAGTTCTTTTTCATCCGCTCCAATCCCAAGGGGATCATCTATGAGCGCTGGCGGCACATGCATGGCTGTGCGCGGTTCTTCAATGCCGTGCGCGACACCGTCAGCGACAGGTTCCTGATGACCTACAAGGCCGGCGAACCGAAGCCCACCAAGCTGCCGGGAGCCGCCAAATGAGCGCCACGTTCCGCATTGCCGGCGCCGGGCGGCTCAAACAGGCAAAGATAGCTGGCTTCAGCTTCGACGGCCGCCCCTATACCGGCATCGAGGGCGATACGTTGGCCTCGGCGCTGCTTGCAAACGGCGTCCATCTCGTCGGCCGCTCGTTCAAGTACCACCGGCCGCGCGGTTTTCTGTCGGCCGGCGCCGAAGAGCCGAACGCGCTGGTCGAGATCAAGCGCGACGCGGCACGCAAGACGCCGAACGTTCGTGCCACGGTGCAGGAACTCTATGACGGATTGACCGCACAGTCGCAGAACTGCTGGCCGTCGCTCGCTTTCGACATCGGTGCCGTCAGCAGTATTGCCTCGCCGATGCTTTCGGCCGGCTTCTACTACAAGACCTTCATGTGGCCGAAGGCCGCGTGGAAAAACCTCTACGAGCCCAAGATCCGCGCCGCCGCCGGTCTCGGCGTCGCTCCTGACCAGCCGGATCCCGACCACTATTCGGCGCGCTTCGCCCATTGCGAGGTGCTGGTGCTTGGCGGCGGTGCCGCGGGCATCGCCGCGGCATTGGCCGCGGCCGAGACCGGCGCGCGCGTGATCCTTGCCGACGAGCAGGCGGAATTCGGCGGCAGCCTGCGCTTCGAGAGCGGCGCCAGGATCGAAGGCCAGGACGGTTTTGCCTGGGCGCAGTCCGCTGTTGCCAAGCTCCGGACGATGGACAATGTCCGCGTGCTGCCGCGCACCACCGCCTTCGGCTATTACGCGCAGAATTTCGTCGGGCTGGTCGAGCGCGTCAGCGACCATCTGCAGAATCCCGGCCGCGACCTGCCGCGCGAGCGGCTGTGGCAGGTTCGCGCCAACCGCGTGGTGCTGGCGACCGGCGCCATCGAGCGCCACATGGTGTTTGCCGAAAACGACCGGCCCGGCATCATGCTGGCGTCGGCGGCGCGCACCTATCTCAACCATTACGGCGTCGCCGTCGGCAGGAATATCGGCGTCTATACGGCGAACGATTCCGCCTATGCGGCGGCGATCGACCTGAAAAAGGCCGGCATCAACGTGGCGGCGATTGTCGACCTGCGCGACAACCCGACCGGGCCGGCGATCGACGAGGCGAGGGCGCTCGGCATCGAGGTCAATTTCGGCCGCGCGGTGATCCGCGCCGGCGGCAAATTGCGGGTGTCGTCGATGACTGTGCAGCCGAAGAATGGCGGCGGCGAACGCACCATGCCGGTTGACGCAATCCTGATGTCGGCCGGCTGGACGCCGTCGGTGCATCTGTTCTCGCAATCGCGCGGCAAAGTTGCCTTCAATGACGAGAGCAAGCGCTTCGTGCCCGGAATTTATGCGCAGGACTGCGTCTCGGTCGGCGCCTGCAACGGCACCGACGGGCTGTCGGCGACGATCGACGAGGCCTACGCGGCCGGCGCCAAGGCGGCCAAGGACGCCGGCAGCAGGCCGGCCAAGGGCACCAAGCCGAAGGTCGACGCCGGCGAGAGCTGGTCGCGCGGCATGCTGGGTGCAGCACCCGGTGCCGGATCGGATACGACGGTCAAGGCCTTTGTCGACTTCCAGAACGACGTCACCGCCAAGGACATCCGCCAGGCAGTGCATGAGGGCATGCGCTCGATCGAGCACGTCAAGCGCTTCACCACCAATGGCATGGCGACCGACCAGGGCAAGACCTCCAACATGCACGGCCTGGCGATTGCCGCCGAGACGTTGGGCAAGCCGATCCCGCAGGTCGGGCTGACGACGTTCCGGGCGCCCTATACGCCGGTGACATTCGGCTCGATCGTCGGCCACGCGCGGGGTCCGCTGTTCGACCCGACCCGCAAGACGGCGATCCATCCCTGGGCAGAGCGTCAAGGCGCGATGTTCGAGGATGTCGGCCAATGGAAGCGCGCCTGGTATTTCCCGAAGCCGGGCGAGGACATACATGCGGCCGTCGACCGCGAATGCGTCACGGTGCGCAAGACGGCCGGCCTGTTCGACGCCTCGACGCTGGGCAAGATCGAGGTGGTCGGGCCGGATGCGGCCAAATTCATGGAACTGCTCTACACCAATCCATGGGAGAAGCTCGAGCCCGGCCGCTGCCGTTACGGCATCATGCTGCGCGAGGACGGCTTCATCTATGACGACGGTGTCGTCGGCAGGCTTGCACCCGACCGTTTCCATGTGACGACGACGACCGGCGGCGCGCCGCGCGTCATGAACCATATGGAAGACTATCTCCAGACCGAGTTCCCGCATCTCAACGTCTGGCTGACCTCGATCACCGAGCAATGGGCGGTGATTGCCGTGCAGGGACCGAAGTCTCGCGACATCATTGCGCCGCTGGTCGAGGGCATCGACATGTCGGATGAGGCGCTGCCGCATATGTCGGTGCGCGAAGGCCGGATCTGCGGCGTGCCGACCAGGCTGTTTCGCATGTCGTTCAGCGGTGAGCGCGGCTTCGAGATCAACGTGCCGGCCGATTACGGCGAGGCAGTCTGGGAAGCGCTATGGGCCGAGGGCCAGAAGCATGGCGCCTGTGCTTACGGCACCGAGTCCATGCATGTGCTGCGCGCTGAAAAGGGCTACATCATCGTCGGCCAGGATACCGACGGCACGGTGACGCCGAACGACGCCGGGCTCGACTGGGCGGTCGGCAAGAAGAAGACCGACTTCGTCGGCATTCGCGGCATGGCGCGGCCGGATCTGGTCGCCAAGGGCCGCAAGCAGCTTGTCGGCCTGAAGACCAGGGATCCCAAGGTGGTGCTGGAGGAGGGCGCGCAGATCGTCGCGGACCCGAAGCAGGCAATCCCGATGAAGATGATTGGCCATGTCACCTCGAGCTATTGGTCGCAAAATTGCGGCCGCTCGATCGCGCTGGGGCTGGTCGCCGGCGGCCGCGATCGCACGGGCGAGACGCTCTATGTGCCGATGCCGAACGGGGTGATCGAGGTGGAGGTCACCGGCATGGTGTTCTTCGATGAGAAGGGGGAGCGCCTCAATGGCTAAGGCCGCTTTGAAAACCGACGCCGCCGGACCCTCAGTCGAACGCCGTCCGGCTCTCGCCGGCCAGTCGCTTTCCGCCGCCGGCGTTACACTTGCCGTGCTGCCGCCGGCCGAGCGCATATCGCTGCGCGCGCCGGAAGCCTCGATTGCGGCACTTTCGAAAGCGCTCGGCGTCGTCCTGCCGCAAAGGCCGAAAACCTCGGCGGCAAAGGCCGGACGCACGGCCTTGTGGCTCGGGCCGGACGAATGGCTGGTCATCGACGAGAGCGGAAAAGATCCGCTCGCCGACTGCGCAAGCATTTCCGTACTGCATTCGGCGGTCGGCATCTCGCACCGCAACGTCGCCATATCGGTTACCGGTCCGGCTGCCGCGGCGACGATCAATGCCGGCTGCCCGCAGGATCTGTCGCTCGACGCCTTTCCGGTCGGGGCGGCGTCGCGTACCATTCTCGGCAAGGTCGAAATCGTGCTGTTGCGCACGGCGGCCGACGCGTTCCGCGTCGAATGCTGGCGTTCCTTTTCCGATTATGTCTTTACTTTTCTGTCGGAGGCAGCGCGCGACGCGGCAGCATAGGCATGTTCGCCGCGCCCGACCGTTCTGCGACAGCGAGCCGAGGGAGAATGCAAATGCCGCCGAACTCCGCGCCGAAGTCGCCGGTCAAGACGCCGGCCGTGCGCTCTTTCGAAGACGAGCAGCGCACTGGGACGGATATCGAAGAGGAACTCGAGGAAGGCCTCGAGGATACATTCCCGGCCAGCGATCCGGTGTCGATCACCGGAACGGCCATTCCCGGCGCACCGGCAAGACCCGGCAAGCCCAAAAGCGTGGTGGGACAGAAGCGCAAGAAGTGATCTGCGCGGGGTGACAAAAAGCAGGGCTGAGGCCGGCACGATGGGCGGCCGGAAATTGCTGCCGCCCTTTCGTTTCCTCACCGCGTATTGTCGCCCGATCGGCTCAGAAGCTGCTTGGCACGATCCACGGGTCGATGCCGATGCCGAGCCTCGGGCCCTTGCTGCCGGCCTTGTGGGCCGCGGCATCGGCCTTTTCAAGCGATCCGGTTGGCGCGCAATCAAGCTTAGCACCGGTTTTGGTGTCGACGCAGGCCGCTTCTTGCTTGGCTGGCTGACTGCTGCCGGCAAATGCGGCGCCAGAGAGCGCCAGCAGGGCGGCGAGCGTGAGGATTGCCTTCTTCATCGTCGGTCTCCGGTTCAGCTATTGAATTTCTCGTACATGTACGGCATTGCGCACAGATACGCCCTGGCCTCCCGGTGTTCAAGCAAAATCGTACGCGTACGGAGAATTGCCGAACGCTCGGCGCCGCAGCGCAGATCGGTCGGAGAAGATCCTGCAGATCGGGAGGAGCGCCGCTCTTCAGCAGTTGACCGGCGGCGTGAGCGGCGCAATCTCGTGCGCGGCGATGGCTTCGAGCATGATGTCGCCGATCCGTGTGATGAACGTCGTCTGGTCGCCGAACGGGTAGAACGGGAAGGTGATCAGCAGCGAGATGGCGCCGTGGCCGACCGCCCACAGCATGGCGGCGATGGCGCGTGGATCGCCTTTGAGCCTGCCGGCGGCAACGCAGGCTTCGACCCTCGCGATCAGCATTTTCATCGCCGGGTTGCCGCTCTCCATTTCGGCGAAGGTCTTTCCGGCTGGCGGCCTGACTTTTTCGGTCATGAAGACGGTGCGGTATTCGTTGGGATTTTCCAGCCCAAAGGCGGCGTATTCGACAAGCACCGCCTTGAGCGCCTCGATCGGGTCGTCGGCCGTATGATTTGCGATGCGCCTGGCCAAGGTCTCGAAGGCATCCTCGGCCAGCGCGAACAGGATGTCCTGCTTGTCGGCGAAATAGGAATAGACCGACATCGGCGCATAGCCAACGCGCTTGGCGAGCTTGCGGATGGTGAGGCCGTCATAGCCTTCTTCCTGGACAAGCTTGTGCGCGGCGTCGACAAGTTCGGAACGCAGTTCGGCCTTTTGTTTTTCGCGGCGCTCCTGGACGCTTAGCTGCAACTTTCCACTGCCTTATGACTGATGGCTGGATGCAGCATATATACGCTGTACGGCGTCGGGCAAGGGTGGCACGAAGCAGAAGCTTGACTGTCGTATGGCTGGCGATCGCGCTCGGCTTCGCCATGGAAGCTCTCATTCTGACCGTCAGATTTGCGGGTGGCAGGCGCCCTGATAGGCGCGGTATTCGGCGGCGGCATCACGGTGCTGACCATCGAGACGGCCGCGGCAAATGACGCTGCTCTCGCAATGCCACAGGCGATCGCAACCGGCCTCAACGAGATCGTGTTCCCGATCGGTTGTTCACTGGTCGTCTACATTGCGCTGCAGGTCAGCCGTCACATGAAGTACGTCGCGGCCGAAGCTAAATAGATTTGGCACAGATAGATTTGGGCTTCTCCGCCTGACGAGAGTCAGACCGCTTCCGGCTGGCGTTCGATCAGCGTCAGCGTCAGCCAGCGCGCGGTCAGCGCCGGTTTTTTCGAGCCCTCGATCTCGATCGTCACGTCGTGCGCCGTCTGCACCCACCCCGACGGCCTGACCTTGACGTCGGCCAGCACGAAACGGGTGCGGATGCGCGAGCCGGTCTTCACCGGCGCCAGGAAGCGCAGCGAATCGAAGCCGTGATTGACGCCCATCTTGCTGTTTTCCAGCGGCGGCATGGTTTCGAAGGTCATCGCCGACAACAGCGAAAGCGACAGGAAGCCATGCGCGATGGTGCCGCCGAACGGCGTTTCGCGGCTGGCGCGTTCCGGATCGCAATGGATGAACTGATGGTCGTCGGTGGCGTCGGCGAACTGGTCGATCATGCGCTGGGTGACGACCCGCCATGGCGACACACCGACTTCCTTGCCGACGTTGGCCAGAAGCACATCGAGACTGATCGGTTCCACGCTGATGTCCTCCATCTTCACCCCCGGCATTTCACTCGCCGGATGGCGTGCGTCTCATTCCTTGAACAATGTCAGCCCGTGTTGCACCGACTGCCCGCCATCGATCGGCAGGATGGCGCCGGTGACATAGCTGCCGGCCCGGCTGCACAAATAGAGCGTTGCGCCGGCAATGTCATCCGGTGCGCCGATGCGGCCGATCGGAACGTGGTTGCCGATATGTCTTGCCTGGTCCTCGGTGCCGGTGGCGAAGGCCGTCATCCGGCTCTGGAAAGGGCCAGGCGCAAAGGCGTTGACGGTGATGCGGCGGGCGGCGAACTCGATTGCCAGGATGCGCGTCAGGTGGTGAACCGCGGCCTTCGAGGCCGAGTAGGAGTAGGCATCTTCGGCTAAAGGCTGCGTGCCCATCACCGATCCGAGGTTGATCACCCGGGCCGGGTCGGCGTCGCTGGCCGCGGCCTCGAGCAGAGGCAGCAATTCGCGCGTCAGGTGGAAGACCGAGGTGACGTTGACGCCGAACACCTTGGCCCAGGCATGGTAGGGAAAGCTTTCCAGCGGCGCGCCCCAGGAGATGCCGGCATTGTTGACCAGGATATGCAGCCGCTCGGTCCGCGCCCTGACCTCGGCCACAAGCGCCGCAATGCCGGCCTCGCTGGAGACGTCGCCGGCAAAACCTTCCGCCCGGCCGGATGCGCCAAGGCCGTTCAACTCGCCCGCTACCCTGACGCAATCCTCGCTCTTGCGCGAGGCGATCATCACCGCGGCGCCGGCCATGACCAGAGCGGTCGCCGCCATGCGGCCGATGCCGGTCGCGGCGCCGGTGACCAGCGCCGTCTTGCCGGCGACTGAGAACAGCTCGTCCAGATAGCTCATCGAATTCCTCCGTGCAGTTCACCGCGCTTTGGTTCAGGAAGCGGCTTCGCGTCGACAAGGCTAGCCGAACTTCGATCATGCTTGCCATGGGTAAAGTAGCTGGGGTGGGGCACGCTTTAGCGGCTGAATGGTTAAGCCCGAAATGCAAGGTGGTCATTCGGCCGTGACATGGGTCGGATGAATGATGCGGCCGTGCCCGTTAGCGAGCACCTTGGTAAGCTGTTCATTTCGCGCGTGAACCAGTCGTCGTTACTCCTCCGCCCCAGCCGCAGGCGGGTCTTGAGGAGTTGGGAGGTGGCCGAGCAGTGGGGCGGGACTGACATTCGTATTCGTGGACGGGGACTATGCTTTCGGGGGGAAAGCCATGGGTAAGAAACAACGCACCGTCCTGCTGGCAGCGGTTTTTGCGACTGTCTTTGGCGTCTTTTTGCTGATCCTGATCCTGCAGATGATCAGTTTTTTAGAGGACTAGACCGAAGCGAAACGCGTCCCTTTCCGGAGGGGCTCTACCGCAGGCTTTCCAGCTCGCGGATGCGTTTGGCGCCGTCGGCCTCGAGCTGCCTTGTGACGGCGCCAATCAGCGCTTCGGCAACGACGAAAAGGGCGGCGGATGAGTCCCAGGCCGAAGGCACGGCGGTGCGCCCGGCGATGACGTGGCGGGCGAAGCGGGCGATCGGCGACAGCCACTGGTCGGTAAACAGCACGATCTGCACGCCACGCTGGTTGGCCGTCTCGGCAAAGCGGACCAGGCTGTCCTGGTAGCGCCTGATGTCGAAGATCACCAGCACGTCGCGCTTACCCATGTCGATCAGTCGGTCGCGCCAGACGCTTTCCTGCCCGCCGAGGTGAAAAACGTTGGGCTGGATGATGGCGAGGTGGGCGGCCATGTAGCGCGCCAGCGGGTCGGTGAAGCGGCCACCGATCAGGAATGTCTTGCCGCGCCGGTCGGCAAGCTTGGCGACGATGTCGGCAAGCTGTTTGTCCGAGAGATGCCGGAAGGTCTCGCGCATGTTGTCGAGGGTCGCCTCCAGCATCGGCGACACGGCGCTGCTGCCCGGCGATGGCGGATTGAGCGTGCGCGAGGCCGGCGACTGCAATTGCGCCGCCAGCTCGTCTTGCAGCGTCGACTGGAATTCCGGATAGTTCTGGAAGCCGAGCCGGGCGACGAAACGCAGGATCGTGGGCGATGATACGCCGGCCGTAGCCGAGAATTCGGCGACCGTCTTCAGCCCGATCAGCGGATAGCTGGCGATCAGCGCTTGCGCTGCGCGCCGCTCGCCTGCCGGCATGGTGCCGATGCGGTCGGAGATCAGTTCGGCAATGCTGGAAACCATGTTTTTCCCCACCCTGGCCGTGCCGTTAGCGCATTATCGAAATCGCGTTTGACAAAGCCGGCCAAACTGTATGAAATCATCCGCAGGGACGCAATGAGGCAAAATACGTAACATACGATACAGCGCTCCCCGGGGACAGCAGACAATGGAGACAGCACGGCCCGCCAGCCTTGCATCGCCTGAAACCGTAAGGGTGACGAACCCCGGCGGATCGAGCCCCTTCGTGCTGACCTGCGACCACGCCTCAAATTTCCTGCCACCGGAATTCGGAACGCTCGGCCTTGCCGCCGAGGATCTTTCCCGCCACATCGCCTGGGATCCCGGCGCCTTGCCGGTGGCGCGCCGCATGGCCGAGGCGCTCGATGCGACGCTGGTCGAGACCTGCATCTCGCGGCTCGTCATCGACTGCAACCGCCCGCTCGACGCGCCGGACCTGATAGTGACGGTCAGCGCCAGCGAAAAAACCGTGGTCCCGGCCAACCAGGGACTTTCGGCCGACCAGCGGGAGGCGCGCATCGCGCTGGCGTGGCGACCGTTTCACGAGCGGATCGCAACGATCGTAGACGAGCGCCTGGCGGCCGGGCGGGAGACCAGGCTGGTCTCGATCCATTCCTTCACGCCGCTCTACAAAGGCAAAAGCCGGCCCTGGCACATCGGCATCATCCATGACGAGGACCGCCGGCTGGCGGCGCCGCTGATCGCGGCGCTGAAGCGGCTCGCCGGCGTCACCGTCGGCGTCAACGAACCCTATTCGCCGGCCGACCGGGTCTATTTCACGCTGGAACGCCATGCGCGCTCGCGCGGGCTGCCTTGCGCGATGATCGAAATCCGCAACGACGAGATCTCCGGCGCGGCCGGGCAGCGGAAATGGGCGGATCTGCTCACCGGCATTTTTCTCAATCTGGAGCCCGAGGCGGCCAATGGCCCCAGACCAAGCGCAGTCGGAAAGTCAGTTCAATCGGCCAGCTAAGAAACCAAAAGGGGACTTCAAAATGGTAGCACCGGGTTACAGTGAAGTTGATAAGAAGGAGGACCTGAAAGTTCTCCATGGAATGGGCTATGCTCAGGAACTTTCTCGAAGCATGAGCCGCTTCTCGAATTTCGCGATCTCGTTCTCGATCATCTGCATTCTCTCAGGCGGCATCAATTCCTTCGCGCAAGCGACATCGTCCATTGGTGGCGCGGGCGCTGGTATCGGCTGGATCGTCGGCTGCATGGTTTCGGGACTTTTCGCGCTCGCCATGGCCCAGATCGCCTCTGCATTTCCGACCGCGGGCGGCCTCTATCACTGGGCATCTATTCTGGGGAACCGTTTCACTGGCTGGCTGACCGCATGGCTCAACCTGCTCGGCCTGATCACCGTGCTCGGTGCGATCAACATCGGCACGGCTTTCTTTTTCGTCGGCACTTTCGGCGCAGCCTTCGGCATGACCGGCACGCCTGGTGAGATCGTCGGGTTTGTCGCCTTCATCACGGTGTTGCAGGCGCTGCTCAATCATTTCGGCATCAGGTTGACGGCTATGCTGACGGACGCCTCCGGCTTCCTGATCCTGGCAACGACAGCCGTGCTGATCGTCGCTTGCCTGGTGTTTGCGCCAGCGATCGACATCACGCGGCTGTGGACGTTCACGAACTATTCGGGCGATGCGGGGGGCGGTGTTTTCCCGCAGTCCGATTCCATGACGTATCTCTTCCTGCTCTGCCTGCTGCTGCCGGTTTACACCATCACTGGCTATGACGCGTCGGCGCATACTTCGGAAGAAACGTTGAGGGCGGCCCACTCGGTTCCGCGGGCAATCGTTTCGTCCGTACTCTGGTCGTCGCTGATCGGCTGGGTGATGCTGTGCGCGATCGTACTGGCGATTCCGGATCTGGCGGCCGGCGCCAAGCAGGGCTGGGGCGTGTTCTTCGCCACGATGGACGCAATCTTGCCGGCGTGGCTGAAGACACTGCTCTATCTGGGCATTCTGATCGCGCAGTTCCTCTGCGGTCTGGCAACGGTCACCTCTGCCTCGCGCATGCTTTTCGCCTTTTCGCGTGACGGCGGCATGCCGGTCGGCTCGGCCTCGCTAGCCAAGGTCAGCCCGACCTGGCGCACGCCGGTCAATGCGATTTGGACGGCTGCTGTGCTCGAGGTCATCTATGTCTTTCTTGCCCAGTTCATCTCGGTCGGCGGCACGAACATCTATACCATCGTCGTCAATTCGACATTGGTGTTCCTGTTTCTGTCCTTCATTATTCCGATCGTGCTCGGCATGATGGCTTTCGGAACGGAGAAATGGCCGAACCCCGGCCCATGGAATCTCGGCGCCGGCCTGTTCAAGCTGTTTTGCATCCTGTCGGTCATCGGCATGGCGATCATCTTCTACATCGCCATCCAGCCGCCGAACGACAAAGTGCTCTATATCACCCTGGGCTTCATTGTGCTGACCGCGGTGCTTTGGTTCGGTTTCGAGAACCGCCGCTTCCAGGGTCCGCCCATCGGCGACCAGATCGCAAAGCGCCAGGCGGCGATCAAGGCAGCCGAGATAGCCGTCGGCGAAGCCGGCGCCTGACGCTCTCTGATGACCATGGCCGGCATCGTGCCGGTCATGGATTTCCGTTTCCTTTTCAAAGTGACAAGCCCGAAACGACAAGCGCTGGAGTGCCAAAGGAATGGCCGGAAATTTCTCGTTCGATCAGTTGAAGCAAGCGGTCTCCAGCGGCGAGGTCGACACGGTGCTGGCCTGCATCGTCGATATGCAGGGCCGGCTCGCGGGAAAGCGGTTCCTGGCCCGTTATTTCGTCGATTCCGCGCATGACGAGACGCATGGCTGCAACTATCTCTTGGCGGCAGACATCGATATGGAACCGGTGCCCGGCTACAAGGCGGCGAGCTGGTCGAAGGGTTATGGCGATTTCGTCATGAAGCCGGACCTTGCGACGCTGCGGCTCGTTCCGTGGCTGGAGAAGACGGCGCTGGTGATCTGCGACGTGCTCGACCACCATACCCATGACGACCTGGCGCATTCGCCGCGCGCCATGCTGAAGAAGCAGGTCAAGCGGCTGCAGGATCGCGGCTATATCGGCTATTTCGCTTCCGAGCTCGAATTCTATCTGTTCAGCGAAACCTACGATTCCGCCCGCAAGAAGCACTGGCAGGGCCTCGAGACGGCATCGCCCTACATCGGCGACTACCAGATCGGCATCACCACCAAGGAAGAAGGCGTCATGCGCCGGCTGCGCAACGAGATGGAGGCGGCCGGCATCCCGATCGAGAATTCGAAGGGCGAGTGGGGGCCAGGCCAGGAAGAGATCAATGTCCGCTACGCCGAGGCGCTCGACATGGCCGACCGCCACGTCATCCTGAAGAACGGCGCCAAGGAAATCGCCGAGTCCGAAGGCAAGGCGATCTCGTTCATGGCCAAGTACAATTACGGGCTCGCCGGCAATTCCAGCCACATCCATAATTCGCTGTGGAGCGCCGACGGCAAGACGCCGTTGTTCTACGACAAAAATGCCGAGTGGACGCTGTCGACACTCGGCCAGCAATGGGCGGCCGGCCAGCTCAAATATGCCAAGGAATTCACCTGGTTCCTGGCGCCCTACATCAATTCCTACAAGCGCTTCCAGGCCGGCACCTTTGCGCCGACCAAGATCATGTGGAGCGAGGACAACCGCACCGCCGGCTTCCGTCTTTGCGGCGAGGGCACCAAGGGCATCCGCATGGAATGCCGCATCGGCGGCGCCGATTTGAACCCCTATCTGGCTTTCGCCGCGCTGATCGCGGCCGGGCTTGCCGGCATCGATGAAAAGCTTGAACTGCAGAAGCCCTTCGTCGGTGATGCCTACCAGGCCTCGCAGCTGCCTGAAATTCCAAAGACATTGCGCGACGCCACCGCGACGCTGGCGGAATCGAAAATGCTGAGGCAGGCGCTCGGCGACGATGTGCTGGAACATTACGTCCACACGGCACACTGGGAACAGTTGGAGTACGACCGCCGGATTACGGACTGGGAACTGCACAGGGGGTTCGAGCGGTATTGACGGCGTTGCGCTTTACGCAATATTGTTGCGGTTATCGCACCAGCAACACGCAGGAGGCAGCGTTTGCCCAAAGGTAGAGCCCATGTCGACAAGGCGTGGTTCATGAGTCGAATGAACGAGCGCAAGCTCACGGTACGCAGCATGGCCGGCCGCATGAACATACACTACAGCGCCTTGTCGCGGACACTGAACGGTGAGCGGCGTATGCAGGTCGACGAGATACGCAAGATTGCTGAAATTCTCGACCGGCAGGAAAGCGAGATATTGGTGCACCTGGGAAGTTCCAATGATGCGGCGAAGCCACCGGAGCCTGATCGCCGGTCTGGTTTCAAGGAGGGGCAAGTGGATTTCGTGGACGACATGAACGGCAACAAGGAAGAGTACATCGTGCCGCCTCGGGGTGCCGATCCGTTGTTTGGATGCATGGCCGGGACGCTCACCCTGCTTCCGGACGTCGACTATACCGCGCCCGCCGATCCGGATTGGGGCAATGTCTATGACGAGTGAGGGGGTTCTGCTCGACACATGCTTCATGCTGTGGCTGTCAACGGAGCAGCCGGTCACGAGGGCTGCGGTCGAGAAGGTGACCAGCGCACGCAAAAATGGCAGCGTGATCGCCGTTTCCGTGATGTCCGCCTGGGAAATCGGCATGCTTGTAGCCAAGGGCCGGTTGCCATTCATCAAGTCACCGCTCGCATGGTTCGAACGGTTCGTGCAGACCGGGGCAGCGAGCGTCGAGGGGATCGACAGTGAGCTTTTGGTCGAGTCTTCGTTCCTGCCCGGCGTCGTTCACAACGATCCAACGGATCGGATCATCATAGCCACGGCGCGCTCGAAAGACCTCGAGATCATCACCCGCGATCGCGCAATCCTTGCCTATGGCGCGGCCGGCTTCGTCAAAACAGTGCCTTGTTGATTTGGAGACCTCCTTGGAAACCGTGAAGATAAAATCCCCCGTCGACGGTTCGATCTATGCCGAACGGCCTCTTGCCACCGACCAGGCGATCGGTGCCGCGGTCGAACGTGCCAAGGCGGCGCAGGAGAAGTGGGCTGAGACGCCGGTCGTCGAGCGCGGCAAATACATGCTTGCCATGCTGGAAGCGCTGGTCGCCATGACCGACGAGATCGTGCCGGAGATCGCCTGGCAGATGGGCCGGCCGGTGCGCTATGGCGGCGAGTTCGGCGGCGTCAGGGAACGCGTCAGCTACATGGTCGAGATCGCCGAGGCGGCCCTGAAGCCGGTCATGGCCTCCAATCCGAAGGACGGCTTTCGCCGCTATGTGAAGAAGGTGCCACTCGGCGTGGTCATGGTGATCGCGCCGTGGAACTATCCCTATCTCACCGCCGTCAACACCATCGTCCCGGCGCTGATGGCGGGCAGCGCCGTCATCCTCAAGCATGCGGCACAGACATTGTTGGTCGGCGAACGGTTTCAGCAGGCGTTTGATAAGGCCGGCCTGCCCAAGGGCCTGTTCCAGAACCTCGTCCTGAACCACGCGCAGACTGAAAGGCTGCTCGGCTCCGGCAAGATCGACCATGTCAACTTCACCGGCTCGGTCGCCGGCGGCCGCGCCATCGAAAAGGCGGCGGCGGGCACCTTCATGACGCTCGGCCTCGAACTCGGCGGCAAGGATCCGGCCTATGTGCTGCCGGACGCAAAGATGGACCATGCCGTTGCCAATCTGGTCGACGGCGCCTTCTACAATTCCGGCCAGTGCTGCTGCGGCATCGAACGCGTCTATGTCCACGAGAAGGTCTACGATGAATTCGTCGAGGGCTTCATTGCCGAGACCAGGAATTACGTCGTCGGCAATCCGCTCGACCAGGCGACCACCATGGGGCCGATGGCGCAGGCGCGCTTCGCCGACCTGATCCGCGAGCAGAAGGCCGAGGCGTTGCGCAAGGGCGCCAGGGCACACATCAATATGAAGGTGGCCAACGACAGGCAAGGTTCCCCCTATCTGGCGCCGGAAGTGCTGACCCAGGTCGACCACCAGATGAGCGTCATGCGCGAGGAAAGCTTTGGCCCGATCGTCGGCATCATGAAGGTGCGCAACGACGAGGAAGCGATCGCGCTGATGAACGACAGCCCCTATGGGCTGACGGCCTCGATCTGGACGCGCGACACCGGCCATGCGGCGGCGATCGGCGATCGCGTCGAGACCGGCACCGTGTTCATGAACCGCTGCGACTATCTCGACCCGGCGCTGGTCTGGACCGGCGTCAAGGACACCGGCAAGGGCGCGGCACTGTCGGCCATCGGCTACGACAATCTGACCAGGCCGAAATCATACCATCTGCGCGAGGTGATCTAAGGTGGCGATCGACAAGCATGCGATCGCTGTTGAGGGGGAGTAATGGCGGATACACAACAATCGGCGCTGCCAGATCGTGAGGGTCCCGAGAGTATCGGCGGATGGCTTGTCCTGCCGATGCTCGGGTTGATGCTCACGCCGATACTGGGGTTGGTACAACTGCACAATTCCGACTATCTCGGCATGTTACAGAACTGGCAGGCCTACAGTTTGTCCCAAGGTGTGCTGATTCTTGCCGAATTGGTGATATCCGGCATACTAAACCTTACGGCCCCGGCCCTAATATTGTTCTTCATGTTCAAGCGCTGGCAGATATTCCCCGGCTGGTACATGATTTGGGCATTCGCGATGCCGGTATATGCCGTTCTCGATCCATGGGCTGTGCATCTGGCTTTTCCCACCGTCGTTCCAGAATTGGCCGATGCGTACGACGCAGACACCGTGGGCGGAATTTCGCGCTCGATATGGGCCGCAGTCATCTGGGTTCCGTACATGATGCGGTCGGAACGTGTGGCCAACACCTTTGTGAACTAATGACATCCAAGAGCACGAAAGCAGTCAAGAAGGTCGAAATGACAAAACTCGTTTCCAAATGGAATTACCCGACGACCGTCCGCTTCGGCGCCGGACGCATCAAGGAGCTGCCGGAGGTGCTGGCGGCGACCGGCATCAAGCGGCCGCTGTTCGTCACCGATCCGGGACTGGCCAGACTGCCGGTGGTGGCCTCGACGCTGAAGATCCTCGACGACGCCAAGGTGCCGTATGGCGTATTTTCCGAGGTCAAGCCGAACCCGGTGGATTCCAACCTGACCGCCGGCATTGCCGTGTTCAAGAAGGGCAAGCATGACGGCGTCATTGCCTTTGGCGGCGGCTCGGCGCTCGATCTCGGCAAGCTCATCGCCTTCCAGGCCGGGCAGACACGGCCGGTCTGGGATTTCGAGGACGTCGGCGACTGGTGGACACGCGCCGATGCCGATGCGATCGCGCCGATCATCGCCGTGCCGACCACGGCCGGCACCGGCTCGGAAGTCGGCCGCGCCGGCGTCATCACCAATGAAGCGACCCATACCAAGAAGGTCATCTTCCATCCAAAGCTTTTGCCGGCGATCGTCATTGCCGATCCGGAGCTGTCGGTCGGCATGCCGGGCTTCATCACAGCCGGCACCGGCATGGATGCGCTTGCCCATTGCCTCGAAGCCTATTGCGCGCCGGGCTATCACCCGATGGCCGACGGCATCGCCGTGGAAGGCATCAGGCTGGTCTTCGAAAACCTGCCGAAAGCCTATGCCAACGGCAAGGATCTGGTCGCCCGCGCCAACATGATGAGCGCCGCTGCCATGGGAGCGGCCGCCTTCCAGAAAGGGCTTGGAGCGATTCATTCGCTGTCGCATCCGATCGGCGCGCTCTACGACACCCACCATGGCATGACCAACGCCGTGTTCATGCCCTATGTGCTGGCCTTCAACCGAGAGGCGATCGAGCCGCGCATAGCCCGGCTCGCCGCCTATTGCGGCATCAAGGGCGGCTTCGACGGTTTTGCCAAGGCTGTTGTCAAGCTGCGCAAGGAGCTCAAGGTGCCGCACGCGCTGCCCGGCCTGATCAAGGGCCTCGACATGGACAAGAAGCGCAAGGGCCTGATTGCCGACATGGCGGTGGTCGACCCGACCGCCGGCGGCAACCCCGTCAAGCTGACCAAAAAGGCGGCGCTGACGCTGCTCGAAAACGCCATCGCCGGCACCGTCTGAGACAATTTTCGCATCGGAAATCGACTTGGGAAAGAGGCAAAGGAAAGGGGGAAAGATGAAAGGCAAGATCGAAACTAGTTAGCCGGAAAAAGAATCGCGAAGCGATTGCTACAGCCGGTTAAAAAGAGTTTACTTTTTCATACTGCGGGGCATCGCTTTCACAAAGTTTTCATCTGGCTGTCACACGAAAACGATACCGCATCGCAGGCGTCCAACGGCGTCAGTTCAACGGAGAGAACACATGTTCAAATTCACGGGAAAACTGCTTTCCCTTTCGGCCGTCGCCCTGATGGCGACCTCTGCCATCTCGTCGGCCCAGTCCATGGATGAACTGGTCGCCGCAGCCAAAGCTGAAGGCCAGCTCACCACCATCGCGCTGCCCCATGACTGGTGCGGCTACGGCGCGGTCATCGACGGCTTCAAGGCGAAATATCCGGAAATCACAATCAACGAACTCAACCCGGATGCCGGCTCCGGCGACGAGGTCGAGGCGATCAAGGCCAACAAGGACAACAAGGGCCCGCAAGCGCCCGACGTCATCGACGTCGGCCTGAGCTTCGGCCCGACCGCAAAGAAGGATGGCCTGATCCAGGCTTATAAAGTATCAACCTGGGACTCGATCCCGGACAGCGCCAAGGATGCCGAAGGCTTTTGGACCGGCGACTATTACGGCGTGCTTTCGTTTCTGGTGAACAAGGACCTGGTCAAGGAAGCGCCGGCCGACTGGGCCGACTTGCTGAAGCCGGAATTCGCCAATACCGTGGCGCTCGCCGGTGACCCGCGTGCTTCGAACCAGGCCATCCAGGCAGTCTATGCCGCCGGCCTTTCCGGCGGTGCGGCTGCCGGCGAAGCCGCCGGCACGGCTGGTCTCGACTTCTTCAAGAAGCTCAACGCCGCCGGCAATTTCGTGCCGGTCATCGGCAAGCCCGCGACGCTTGCCCAAGGCCAGACGCCAATCCTGGTGACCTGGGATTATAACGCGCTTGCCGGCCGCGATACGCTGAAGGGCAATCCGCCGGTCGACGTCGTCGTGCCGAAGACCGGTGTCGTCGCCGGCGTCTATGTTCAGGCGATTAGTGCCTACGCGCCGCACCCGAATGCTGCCAAGCTATGGCTGGAATATCTCTATTCCGACGAAGGCCAGATCGGCTGGCTGAAGGGCTATTGTCACCCGATCCGCTTCAACGACCTCGCCAAGAATGGCAAGCTCCCGGCTGACGTGATGGCCAAGCTGCCGCCGGCCGAGTCCTATGCAGCCGCGGTGTTCCCGACGCTCGACGAGCAGGGCAAGGCCAAGGAAGCCATCACCAAGAACTGGGATGCCGTCGTCGGCGCCAACGTCAAGTAAGACTTGAGATCAGCCGGGCGGCTTAGATCGCCGCCCGGCATACCTCCAGGACGGTAGCCGGCGCATGACCGATATCTCGTTGTCCGATCACGCTGTTGCCGGGAAGACCGCGCCTCCTGCCGACGCCCGCAGCATGAGGCTGCCGACGCAATGGCTTGGCGTTGCGCCTTTCTTCATCTTCGCCATCATGTTCCTGATCCTGCCCACGCTCTATCTGATGCTGGGCGCATTCCGGAACGATGCCGGCGAATTCACTTTCGAAAACATAGCGGCCTTGGCGCAGCCGTCGATCGTTGCCGCCTACTGGATCTCAATCAAGGTCAGCCTCGCCTCGTCGCTGATCGGTGCTTTCGCGGGACTTGCCATTGCCATCGCCATCGTCCGCGGCGGGCTGCCGGAGTGGATACGCTCGGCGACACTGACCTTTTCCGGCGTGGCCTCCAATTTTGCCGGCGTGCCGCTGGCCTTCGCCTTTCTCGCGACGCTCGGCCGGCTCGGGCTCGCCACGGTGCTGCTCAACGTCTTGGTCGGCTTCAACATTTATGCCCATGGTTTCAACATCCTGTCGTTCTGGGGCCTGACGCTGACCTATGTCTATTTCCAGATCCCGCTGATGGTGGTGATCATCGTGCCGGCGATCGATGGGCTGAAGAAGGAATGGGGCGAAGCGGCGGCAACGCTTGGCGCGACCCAGGCGCAGTTCTGGCGCATGGTCGTCATTCCGGTGATCTGGCCAAGTTTCCTCGGCACCGTCATCCTCTTGTTCGCCAACGCCTTCGGTGCCATCGCCACCGCTTACGCTCTGACCGGCTCCTCGCTTAACATCGTCCCTATCCTGCTCTACGCGCAGATCCGCGGTGACGTGCTGCACAATGCCCATCTCGGCTACGCCATCGCCTTCGGCATGATCGTCATCACTGGGCTGGCCAATGTCTTCTACATCTGGTTCAGGACGCGCTCTGAGAGGTGGCTCAAATGAAGTCCGGCAGATTCTGGGCCTGGATCGTCTTCGCGCTGGGCGCGGCCTATTTCTTCATTCCGCTGATCGCGACCGTGGAATTCTCCATGCGCATGCGGCGCGGCGCGTATTCCTTCGATGCCTATCAGGTCGTGCTCGGCGATCCCCGCTTCCAGGCGACCTTCATCTATTCGGTGGTCGCCGCCATCTTCACCATCATCCTTGGCGTGCTGGTGGTGGTGCCGGCGGCGTACTGGATTCGTCTGCGGCTGCCGCAGCTAAGGCCCGTCGTCGAGTTCATCACGCTGTTGCCGCTGGTCATCCCGGCCATCGTTATCGTCTTCGGCTACATCAGAATGTACGGGTCGAACTCACCGCTGCCGTTCCTGGCCAGCGACACAGGAGCCAATGCCTTGCTGGTCATCGGTTATGCGACACTGGCGCTGCCCTATATGTATCGCGCCGTCGACACCGGGCTTCGCACCATCGACGTGCGGACACTGACTGAGGCGGCGCAGATCCTCGGCGCCGGCTGGGGCACGATCATCGCTCGGGTCATCCTGCCGAACGTGCTGATCGCGGTGCTGTCGGGCGCCTTCCTGACCTTCGCCATCGTCATCGGTGAATTTACCATGGCCAGCCTGCTCAACCGGCCTGCTTTCGGACCCTATCTGCAGAACGTCGGCGCCAATCGCGCCTACGAGCCGGCGGCGCTTGCCATCATCGCCTTCGCCATCACCTGGGGCTGCATGTCGCTGATCCAGATCCTGTCGCGCTTCGCGCCGCGATCGGCGAACCGTCCGAACTGACCCGAAAGAAAAAGCCATGACCGAGCCATTCCTCTCAATCCAGCATGTGCGAAAATCCTTCGGCCCCATCACCGTGGTGCAGGATTTCAACCTCGACGTCGAGCCGGGCGAATTCGTCTCCTTCCTTGGCCCGTCGGGCTGCGGCAAGACGACGGTGCTGCGCATGGTCGCCGGTTTCGAAGAGCCATCCGCCGGCAAGATCGTCGTGGCCGGCAAGGACATCACCCGGCTCAAGCCCAACCAGCGCAATGTCGGCATGGTGTTCCAGGCCTATGCGCTGTTTCCGAACCTCACCGTGGCGCAGAATATCGGCTTCGGGCTGAAGGTCGCCGGCATGCCGAAGGCCGATGCCGACAGGCGCGTTGCCGAGATGCTCGACATCATCAAGCTGCCGCAGATGGGCGACCGCTATCCCTACCAGCTTTCCGGCGGTCAGCAGCAGCGCATCGCGCTGGCGCGGGCGATTGCGCCCAAGCCGAAACTGCTGCTGCTCGACGAGCCGCTGTCGGCGCTCGACGCCAAGGTGCGCGTGTCGCTGCGCGAGGAAATCCGCTCGATCCAGAAGAAGCTCGGCATCACCACTATCTTCGTTACCCACGACCAGGAAGAGGCGCTGTCGATCTCCGACCGCATCGCCGTCATGTATGGCGGCAAGGCCGAGCAGGTCGGCACGCCGTTCGAGATCTACAACCGGCCGGCAACCAAATTCGTCGCCAATTTCGTCGGCACGCTGAACGTGCTCGAAGGCACGGTCACCGACGCCGCTTCGGGCAAGGTGCGCGTCAACTCGCAAGAGGTCTCGCTCAAGGGCAAGCTCAACGGCTCGAAGTCCGGCGACACGCTGTCGCTGGCGCTGCGGCCCGAGGCGATCTCGCTCGGCCGCCACCCCGGCCGCGATTCCAGCCTTTCGGGCGAAATCGCCGAGGTGCATTTCCTCGGCTCGGTCATCCGGGTTCGCGTCGGCATCGGCGGCAGCACGGTCTCGCTCGACACGTTCAACAGTCCGGCCACACCGCCGCCGGCCGTCGGCGAAAAGGCCGAGATTTCGTTCTCGTCGGGCGACATGCTGGTGCTGCATTAGGAGAAGAGTGAATGGTGAATAGTGAATAGTAAGAATGCGCTTTACGCGCCGAAATTCCTCTGCACGCAGCCATTCACCATTCACGAGCAGCCAAAGCCGTCGCCGTTTTTGCAGTGCCAATCGCCCGGCTTCACCGCTACGATAAGGCATGGCGCTTTTTGAACTCACCCTTGTCCTGCTTCTCATCGCGGTCGCACTGACCGCGCTGTCGCGGCGTCTGCAGATTCCCTATCCGTCATTGCTGGCGCTGGCCGGCGCCGGCATCGCCTTCCTGCCGTTTGCCCCGACCATCGAGATCGACCCAGAGCTGGCGCTCGCTCTGTTCATCGCGCCGGTTCTGCTCGACGCGGCCTATGACACGTCGCTGCGCGATCTCAACCGCTACAAGGTTTCGCTCATCCTGCTGGCGCTTGGCGCCGTCATCTTCACCACCGTGACGGTCGCGCTGGTCGGCTGGACGATGGCAGGCCTGCCCATTGCCGCGGCCATAGCGCTCGGCGCGATCGTAGCGCCGCCCGATGCGGTGGCGGCGGCGGCCGTGCTCGGACAGTTCAAGGTGCCGCACCGCATCACCGCCATCCTGGAAGGCGAGAGCCTTCTCAACGACGCCACGGCGCTGCTGATCTACAGGATGTCGGTTTCCGCAGCCGCCGGCTCCATCCTGTTGAGCAGTGCCGTTCCAATGATCCTGCTGTCGACGGTCGGCAGCCTTGCCGCAGGCTATGTGCTCGGCCGGTTGTCTCTCGCCATACTCGGCCGCATCGACGACCCGGCGAGCGGCACCGTGGTGCAATTCGCCTCAACCTTCGGCGTCTGGATCCTGGCCGACAGGATAGGGCTTTCTGCCATCATCACGATCGTCGTCTATGCCATGACGATCGCACGTACATCGCCGCGCCGCATGCCGGCAAGGAATCGTGTCAGCTCCTACTCGGTCTGGGAGACGGCGGTGTTCGTGCTCAACGTGCTGGCCTTCGTTCTGATGGGCCTGCAAGCGCGGTCGATCGTCGGTCGACTTGCCGAGCAAGGGCAAAGCGAGGCGTTCGTCTTTGCCCTGGCTGTGCTGGCCGTCGTCATCGTATCACGGCTCGTCTGGGTGCTGGGCTGCGGCGCGATCCTCAGAGCGCTGGCACGTCTGGGTGACGAGGACAGGCAAAAAGACGCGCCGACATTTCGCGGCGGCGTGCTTATCGGCTGGTGCGGCATGCGTGGCCTGGTGACGCTTGCGGCAGCCTTTGCCTTGCCGGCCGACTTTCCGGGCCGTGATCCGATCGTGCTCGCCGCTTTCACGGTCGTGCTCGGCACATTGGTGCTGCAAGGCGTCAGCCTGAAACCGTTGCTGCTTCTGCTCAATCTCGACCTCGACCGGACGGTCGACCGGGAGGTGGCGCAGGCGCGCGTCGCCATCATGCAGGCGGCGCTGGACGTGCTCAGCGGCAAGACATCCAGCGCGGCCGGGGCGGTGCGAGAGCAATATGCCGCCCAGCGCGCCATCGCCGAAAACCCGGAGGATGCCCAGGCGGCGACCGAGTATGACAGATTGCGTCTTTACGCCATCAAGAGCCAGCGCGATGCGCTGGAGCGTTTGCGCATCGACGGAACGATCGGCGACGAAGCCTACCACCGCCTTGAGGAAGAAATCGACTGGTCGGAACTGGCAGCATCCCCGCCCGGTCGGTTCCAGCCGCTGACCACTTAGCATCTGGCCCAAGCTCCCTCCGCCCGGCTGCACATTGCAAGGCTGTCAGCGAACGGCTACTGCCAGCAGGAAACTGAGCCGGATAAGCAATGAAGCTGGTCAGCTATAACATCCAGTACGGCTTCGGCAGCGATGGCCGCTACGACCTGGCGCGTTGTGCCAAGGTCGTGGCCGGCGCCGACATCGTCGCCTTGCAGGAGGTGGAACGGCACTGGTTGCGCAGCAACGAGGACGACCAGCCGGAACTTCTTTCGCAATTGCTGCCCGACTATCATTGGGTCTACGGGCCGGCCTTCGACATGGATGCCAGCCACCGGCGTGAAGGCCGCATCGTCAACCGGCGGCGGCAATTCGGCACCATGGTTCTGTCGAAGCTTCCGATCGTCTGGTCGCGGCTGCATACGCTGCCGCTCAGGCGCACGCTGCGGCCGCTCAACACCCGCAATGCCGCACTCGAATGCATGATCCGCACCCCTGCCGGTCCGGTGCGGGTGCTGTCGTTGCATCTGGCGCATATCGCGGCCGAGGAGCGGCTGGAGCAGATCGACTATTTGCTCGCCGAGCATCGCCGCGCGCCGTCCGAGGGCGGTCCATGGAGCGGCGCCGACGACGAGCCGGCGCGCAACTGGAGCAATGGCGAACAGGAGCCAGAAAACCCCGTAGCGGCGATCTGGTTGGGCGACTTCAACATGGAGCCGGATAGCGCCGAGTACCGGCGCATTGTCGGCAGCGCGCCCTATCATCGCGGTGCCGCCTATCTCGACGGTTTTGTCGATGCCGCGGCCGTCGCAATGGAACCGACAGCGGATTTGCACACCCATGTGAAGACTATCGATGGCAGGCTGGCAAAGCGCCGGCTCGACCATTGCTTCGTCGGCGGCATGTTTGCCGGGCGCGTGCGCTCGGTCAGCGCCGATATCGGCCAAATCGCTTCCGACCATTTTCCGCTCTGGGTCGATATCGACCTGGAGACGCCGATCGTCATCGAGACGGGCGGCGGATGAACCGCCGATGAGCCTGTTTGTCTTTTTCGCGGTGCTCGCCGCCGCTTCCATGCATGCGATCTGGAACGCGCTGGTCAAGGTCCATCTCGACCGTTTCCTGTCGATCACACTGATGACGCTCGGCATGGGTGCCGCTGCGCTGGTGACGTTGCCTTTCGTCGAGGTGCCGAAGCCGGAAGTGTGGCCATACATCCTCGCCTCGGTTGTCTTCCACATGGGCTACAGGACGTTCCTGATCGGCGCCTACAAGGCCGGCGATTTCGCCCAGACCTATCCGCTGGCGCGCGGCACCGCGCCATTGCTGGCCGCTTTGGGGGGCGTTGTGGTGGTTGCCGAGATGCCGGCGCCGCTCGCCGTTCTCGGCATCCTCTTGTTGTCGGCGGGCACGCTGGTGCTGTCGTTTCGCGGCGGCGCGCATCTGGAGAAATTGAACCTGCGCGCCGTCGGCTTCGCGCTGGGCACATCGATCTTCATCGCCAGCTACACGCTGTCGGACGGCAGCGGCGCGCGGCTGGCCGCCACCGCGTCGAGTTATGCCGCCTGGCTGTTCGTCTGCGATGCGCTGTGGGCGCTGGTGCTATGCGTCGTCTTTCGCGGCCCACAGGCGCTGCCGGTGCTGGCGCGCGACTGGAAGGCCGGAATCTATACCGGCGTGCTCAGCGGCGGCGCCTACTGGATCGTAATGTGGGCGATGACCAAGGCGCCGATCGCCTCGGTGGCGTCGCTGCGCGAAACATCGATCCTGTTCGCCATGATGATCTCGGTGTTCGCGCTCGGCGAGAAGATGACGGCATGGCGAGGTGCCGCGGTGCTTAGCATCGTTGCCGGCGTCGTTGCGCTGAGAATGGGATAGTCACGCGATCTCCAGGTCAAACACCATCAGCCCGTCGGTGCCGCCTTCGAGCGCCGCGACCAGTTTTGCGCCGGCTCGCTGATGCGCTTCACGCTCCAGATAGGCATCGCGTGCCGCAGCGTCGCGAAAGTCGATGGTGAAGCCGTGCGTGAAGCCGCGGGCGAAGGGTTCCGGGCTGGTATTGGCGCTGAATTCGACCTTGCCCATGCCGTCGATCACCGCCCGCAACGCTTCGAGATCGGCATGGATTGCCGCGCGCTCGGCGTCGGCGACATCGTTGCGAAATCTGACGAAGACACAGTGCCTGATCATTCTTTGTCCCTCATGCCGCTCGGTTGGTGGAAAACACCGCCGGCGGCAGCGGCTCGCGGCCAAGGATCAGATCGGCGCCTTTTTCGCCAACCATGATCGTCGGGGCATTGGTGTTGGAGGAGGGGATGCGCGGCATCACCGAGGCGTCGCAGACGCGCAGGCCCTCGATACCGCGCAGCCTGAGATCTGGCGTTACCACGCTCATCGCATCGTGGCCCATGCGGCAGGTGCCGACCGGGTGGTGGTCGGTCTTGGAACTGCGGCAGGCGTAGTCGAACAGCTCGTCGCCGCTCTGCAGGTCGGGTCCCGGCAGTACCTCGCGCAGTACATAGGGCTGCAGCGCCTTCTGCCGCATGATCTCGCGCGCCAGCCTCAGCCCCTTGATCGACATGTCGCGGTCATAGGGATCGGACCAATAGTTCGGATCGATCAGCGGGCGGTCGGCCGGGTCGGCACTGTTCAGCCGCACGGTGCCGCGCGAGCGCGGGCGCAGGAAGGCCGAGTTCAATGTCACGCCCGGATTGTTCAGCTTCTCGACGCCGGCCTCGATGCCGGAGCCGAGGCCGAGATGCAACTGGATATCGGGAGAGGCGGCGGTCGGATCGGCGTACCAGAAGCCGCCGGTCTCAAACAGGCTGGAAGCCACCGGGCCTTTCTTCAGGAGCAGATACTGCAGGCCGGCCCACGCCGTCCAGTGCAGCTTGGCATAGTTGTCGTAAGTGTGGTCGCCGGTGCATTCGGCGATGACGAACAGGTCGAGATGATCCTGCAGGTTGGAGCCGACGCCGGGCAAATCGTGCACCGGTGTCACGCCGACCGCCTTCAGATGGTCGGCCGGGCCGATGCCCGACTGCAGCAAAAGCTTCGGCGAGCCGATGGCGCCGGACGAGACGATCACCTCGCGTTCGGCGCGCAGGATCGTTGGCTGGCCGCCCGGCCTGTCGACGATCTCGACGCCGACGGCGCGGCCCTTGTCGACGACGATGCGTGTCACCAGAACGCCGGTCCTGATGGTGAGATTCTTGCGCTCCCGGATCGGCCTGAGATAGGCGACCGAGGCGGAGGAGCGCTTCGCGTCCTTCTGCGTCAACTGATAGTAACCGACGCCCTCCTGGGCTACCCCGTTGAAGTCGGGATTGAAGGGGATGCCCATCTCCTGTCCGGCACGGAAATAGGCCTCGCAGATCGGCAGCGGCGCGATCGGGTTCGACACGCCGAGCGGGCCTTGGTCGCCGTGGAAATCGTTGGCATAACGCTGGTTGTTCTCCGCGCGCTTGAAATAGGGCAGCACGTCGCGATAGCCCCAGCCGGCAAGGCCTTCTTCCTTCTCCCAGGCGTCGTAGTCGCGGGCGTTGCCGCGCGTGTAGATCTGGGCGTTGATCGAAGAGCCGCCACCGATCACCTTGGCCTGCGTGTATCGGAAGACACGGTCCTGCATGTGCTTTTGCGGCACCGTCGACCAGCCCCAGGCGGCGATGCCCTTGGTCATCTTGGCGAAACCGGCCGGCATGTGGATCAGCGGATTCCAGTCCTTGCCGCCGGCTTCGAGCAGCAGCACCTGATGCGACGGATCTTCGCTCAGCCGGTTGGCGAGTACGCAGCCGGCCGGGCCGGCGCCGACGATGATGTAGTCGGTCATGGCGTCACCTGTTCATAGCCTCGGCACCGACAGCGCGCCGTCGACATTGATGACCGAGCCGGTCGAAAAGCCGAACTTGCCACCGGCGAGTGCTGCCACGGCGGCACCGATATCTTCGCTCTCGCCCCAGCGCATCGCCGGCACCAGCCCGCCGTCGATCAGCCCGTCATATTTGGCGGTCACACCCGTGGTCATGTCGGTGCGGATGATGCCCGGGCGCACCTCGAACACCGCGATGTTTTCGGTGGCAAGCCGCAGCGCCAGGTTCTTCACCCACATCGAAAGCCCAGCCTTGGAGATGCAGTAATCGGAACGTTCCGGCGAGGCCATGGCGGCGCTGACCGAGGTGATGGTGATGATCGATCTCGCACCATCGCTTGGCAGGCCGAGCATCGCTTTGGCGACGGCCTGGCTGAGGAATACGGTGCCGCGCAGATTGATGCCGAGCACCCGGTCGAAATTTTCGGGCTTGAGCTCGAGCAGATCGCCGCGCAGGACGGCGCCGATGCCGGCATTGTTGACCAGGCAGTCGATGCGGCCGAAGGCGCTTGTCGCGGCATCAATCAGCGCTGCGTGGCCGTCGAGGTCGGCGATGTCGCTGCTGGCATAGGCGAACTTCGCGCCGCGCCCTGTGATGTCGGCGGCGAGCCCGTCGGCGGCTTCGTCGGCAAGGTCTGAGAGGAGGATGTCGAAGCCTGCGTCGGCCAGCGCCTCGGCGCAAGCAAGGCCGATCCCGCGCGCGCCGCCGGTGACGATCGCTGCCGGGCGGCTCATGTTGCAAGCTCCGTCTTGCGGATATGATCGGCGACGCGCAGCGCCTGTGCGGCGATCGACAGCGCCGGATTGACGGCGGCCGAATTCGGCAGGAAGCCGGCATCGACGACGAACAAATTGCTGTGGTCGAAGGAGCGGCAGAACGGGTCGAGCGGCGAGGTCGCTGGATCGTTGCCCATCTTCACCGTGCCGCATTGGTGCGAGGGCGTGCGCTTGTCGAACGGCCGCGACAGGACGATCGGATAGCCGCAGGCGCGGAAATTCTCGCGCATCACCTTGGTCAGTCCGTCGAGCGACTGCATGTTGGAGCGCCGCCACTGCATGACGATGTCCTTGCCGTCGACCATGATGCGGCTCTCGGGATCGGGCAGGTCCTCGCACATCAGATACCAGTCGACGGCGTGGCCGGCCATGAAATCGAGCGCGAATTTGGGCGCGCGCCTGACATTGGCCTTGAGGATGTTGCCGTCGATCTTGCCGAGGAGCTGGACATTGCCGAGCGGCTTGCCGCCCTTGCCGTCGGACAGATAATAATCGTTCAGCATCAGCGTCTTCTGGTAGACGGATTTGTTCCGGCGGCGTGGATCGATCGCCAGCATGGCGCTCGAATTGTGATTCATGAAGTTGCGGCCGACCTGGTCGGAGCGGTTGGCCAGGCCTTTGCCACCGCCTCTGCCCTGAGGGGTGGGCGAGCGCAGCAGGATGGCGGCGGAATTGACTGCGCCGGCCGATAGGATGACCAGCTTCGGCGCGACTTTCTTCAGCGTACCGTTCTGTCGATAATGGACGGCGATGATCGTCCTCGCATCCGGCGATGCCTCGAGATATTCGACATGGGCGCCGGTCTCGAGCTTGATCTTCTGGTCGGCAAGGGCGGCGGCCAGCGGTCCCGTTTGGGCGTCGACCTTGCCGGTCCCGGTGTTGGGAAACGCGTCCCACGGCGTGCTGCCGTCTTTCAGCCAGGCTTCGATGTCGACGCCGAGCGGCAGCGATGCCGGGTGCAGGCCGAGGCTCCTGAGTTCGGCGCGGGCGCGCGCGATCGGCGGCTCGTCGGGTACCGGCCCGAAAGGATAGGGCATCGAGTGGAACGGCTCGGTCGGGTCTTCACCCAGCGCACCGCGCACGCGGAAAAGCTGCTCGGCCCTGGAATACCAGGGTTCGAATTCCTCATAGGAAAACGGCCAGGCCGGCGAGATGCCGCCATAATGCTCGATCTCCGAAAAGTCTTGCCTACGGTAGCGGATCAGCACCGCGCCGTAGAATTTCGAATTGCCGCCGACATAGTAGTAATTGCCCGGGTTGAAAGGCGCTCCGCCGGCCTCGAGCCACATCTCCTTCGGCCGATAATGGCCGTCGACGAAGATCGCGCGGGTGTCGCGTTTGTGCGGCGTTGCTGGCAGTGGTTCGCCGCGCTCCAGCATCAGGATCGAAGCGCCACCGCCGGCAAGGCCGGAGGCGATCGTGGCGCCGCCTATGCCGGAGCCGATGATGACGATGTCGGGATTTGTCATGGCCGTTAGACGATGCGTTTCTCGGTCGCCGGATCGAAGAACACCGCCTTGGTCAGGTTGAAGGCGAGCGGCGTGACCGTGCCGGGCTGGATTTTGGCATCGGCGCGCAGCCGCGCCACCACCGCCTTGCCGCCGAGATTGGTGACCGCGAACGTATCCGAGCCGGCCGGCTCGATGACCTCGATGTGACAGTCGGCGCGGGCGATGTTCGAGGCGTTGCGTTCGGCACCCTCGGGATCGGTCAGTGCTTCCGGGCGGACGCCGAAGATGATCGGTTTTCCCTGGAATGCCGACAGGCCGGCCGGCGCATTGCCCAGCGGCAGCGAGATCGGCTGGCGCGCCTCGCGCTCCATGACGACGGAGAAGCCGCTGCCGTTGCTGCCGATCGTCGCCGGGATCAGGTTCATCGCCGGCGAGCCCATGAAGTCGGCAACAAACAGGTTGACCGGATTGTTATAGATTTCGGCTGGCGTGCCGAACTGCTGCACCTCGCCGTCGCGCATCACCGCGATCTTGGTGGCCAGCGTCATCGCCTCGATCTGGTCGTGGGTGACGTAGACGATGGTGGTGCCGGTGGTGGCGTGCAGGCGCTTGATCTCGATGCGCATGTCGACACGCAGCTTGGCATCGAGATTGGACAAAGGCTCGTCGAACAGGAACAGCTTTGGATCGCGCACCAGCGCCCGGCCCATGGCGACGCGCTGGCGCTGGCCGCCGGAGAGCTGGCTTGGCTTGCGCTTCAGCAAATGGCCGATCTGCAGGACCTTCGCCACCTTGTCGATCGCCTTCTGGCGCTCGCCGGCCGGCACGCCGCGCATCTCCATGCCGAAGGCGATATTGCCGGCAACCGTCATGTTCGGATAGAGCGCGTAGCTCTGGAAGACCATGGCGATGTCGCGCTTGGAGGGGTGGAGATCGTTGATCGTGCGTCCGTCGACGCGGATTTCCCCTTCGGTGATGGTTTCCAGGCCGGCAATAGTGTTGAGCAGCGTGGACTTGCCGCAACCGGAAGGCCCGACCAGCACGAGGAAGCCGCCCTTTTCCAGGTCGAGGTCGATGCCTTTCAGGATCTCGACCGCTCCGAAACGCTTCTTCAGCCCGTCAATTTCCAGAAAAGCCATGCGATTATCCTTTGACGGCGCCGGCCATCAGGCCGCGCACGAAATAGCGGCCGGCGAGCACGTAGACGAGGAGCGTCGGCAGCGCGGCGATCATCGCCGCCGCCATGTTGACGTTGTATTCGACGACGCCGGTCGAGGTGTTGACGACATTGTTCAGCGCCACCGTCATCGGCATCACGTCGCCTGAGCCGGCATAGGCGGAAGCGAAGAGGAAGTCGTTCCAGATGTTGGTGAACTGGTAGATCACCGTCACCACGATGATCGGCAGCGAGTTGGGCAGCATGATGCGCCGGAAGATCTGGAAGAAGCTGGCGCCGTCGATCTGCGCCGCCTTCACCAGCTCGTTCGGAAACGCTTCGTAATAATTGCGGAAGAACAGGGTGGTGAAGCCGATGCCGTAGACGACGTGAACGAACACCAGGTTCACGGTCGGATTGCCGAAGCCGAAGGTGAGGCCGGTCGCGTTCTGCAGCTTGACGCCGAACCGGCCGAGGCTGCCGAGGATCGTTGCCATCGGCAAGAGGACGGACTGGAACGGAATGAAGCAGGCAAACAGCATCAGCCCGAACACCAGCGTCGCCCCGCGAAAGCGCCACTTCGTCAGCACATAGCCGTTGAGCGCGCCGAGCAGGGTCGAGATGATGACCGCCGGAACCACCATCTTGATCGAGTTCCAGAAATAACCCTTCATGCCGACGCAGGTGAGACCCGAGCAAACCTCGCTCCACGCCCTTATCCAAGGTGCGAAGGTCGGCTCCTGCGGCAGCGCCAGCATGTTGCCGTTCTGGATTTCGTCCATGGTCTTGAACGAGGTCACCAGCATGACGAACAGCGGCATCAGATAGAACAGCGCGAATAGCGCCAGCAGCCCGTAGATGACGATACGGTTGACCGTCCTGGCGCTGATACCGCCAGTGCTCTGGCGAGCAGGAGTGGCCACGGCGCTCATCGCGGCTTCTCCCGAAGCTCGGAATAGAGATAGGGAACGATGATCGCGGTGATGGTCATCAGCATGATCACGGCGCTGGCGGAGCCGACGGCCATCTCGTTGCGCTTGAAGGTGTACTCATACATGAAGTTGGACGGCAGCCAGGCCGAACCGCCCGGCCCGCCGCTGGTCAGCGCGACCACCAGATCGTAGGATTTGATGGCGAGATGCGCGAGGACGATCAAGGCGGACAGGAAGATCGGCCGCAGCAGCGGGATGACGATGCGACGGTAGAGCTGGAAGGTGGTGGCGCCGTCGATCTGCGCCGCCTTCAGGATCTCGCCGTCGATGCCGCGCAGGCCGGCCAGGAACATCGCCATGATGAAGCCCGACGCCTGCCAGACGCCGGCGATGACCACTGTGTAGATGACGAAATCCTTGTTCTTGATCCAGTCGAAATGGAAGCTCGTCCAGCCCCATTGGTGCAGCGTCTGCTCGAGGCCGAGGCCGGGGTCCAGAAACCATTTCCAGGCAACGCCGGTGACGATGAACGACAGTGCCATCGGGTAGAGGTAGATCGGCCGCAGCACACCTTCGCCGCGGATCTTCTGGTCGAGCAGGATCGCCAGGAACAGGCCGAGCGCCAGGCAGATGGAAATATAGAGGAAGCCGAAAATCCCCATATTGGTGATCGACGTGTACCAGGAGGACGGCGGATCGCTTTCGAAAGTCCAGCGCCATAGCCGCTGATAGGCGCGTGGCCCGGTGATCGCATAGGAGGGAAAGGTCTTGGAATTGGTGAAGGACAGATAGATCGTCCACAGGATGAAGCCGTAGACGAAGACGATAGTGGCGGCGAAGCTCGGCGCCAGCACGAGCTTCGGCAGCGCGTCCTGAAGGCGCGAGCGCACCGTGGCGCCCGGACGGGCATCGTGCTCCGGCGTCAGCGTGATACTGGTTTCAGCAACTGTGCTCATCTGTCCATTCCGTATGGCGGGTCCGGAATTCTGCTGTCTCGGGCTCTGCGGCACGAAAGCGTGCCGGTCGGCGCAACCGCAAAACCTCGCCGCAGGGGATCTCCCCGGCTTGCGCCGGGGAGATCATTCACATGGGCGGGTGCCTTACTTGGCGTCTTCGATCGCGCTGACCAGTTGGGTCACGGCCTCGTCCGAGGTCTTGATCTGGCCGTGCACGAATTTCGAGACGACATCCTTGTAGGCGTTGGCAACCGCGGGAGGCGCGCCATAGCCCTGCGCCAGCGAACCGAACAGCGTGCCGCCTTCATTGGCGGCCTTCAGGTCGGCCATGCCCTTCTTGCCGCAAGCGTCGAAATCGGTGTCCGGCACGTCGGTGCGGGCCGGAACAGAGCCCTTGACGACGTTGAAGGCCGACTGGAAGCTCTTCGACAGCGTGGCGGTGGCCAGGGCGATCTGGGCGGCCTTGCGGTCCTCCGGAACGTTGAACATGCCGAACATGTCGGAGTTGTAGACGACGCTGCCGTCGGTGCCCGGGAAGCGGTAGCACAGGAAGTCGGTGCCCGGGACCTTCTTGGCGGCGTTGAATTCGCCCTTGGCCCAGTCACCCATCACCTGCACCAGCGCATCGCCCTTGATGACCATGGCGGTGGCGAGGTTCCAGTCCCGGCCCGAGAAGTTCGGGTCGACATAGGTGACGAGCTTGGCGAGATTGTCGAACGACTTCTTCATCGTGTCGGACTTCAGCGACTCCTCGTCGAGGTCGTTGAAGGCCTTCTTGTAGAACTCAGGCCCGCCGGTCGACAGCACGACTGAGTCGAACATTGTCGCTTCCTGCCAGTTCTGGCCGCCCAGCGCGAGCGGGATGACGCCCGCCGCCTTGGCTTTGTCCAGCAACGCAATGAAGTCGTCGAAGGTCTTGGGCTCGGTGCCGCCGATCTTGTCCATCACCGCCTTGTTGATCCATAGCCAGTTGACCGAGTGGACGTTGACCGGAGCCGCGACCCACTTGCCGTCATAGACGGAGAATTTCTGCAGGGCCGCGGGAACGGACTTGTCCCAGCCTTCCTTTATCGCCGTCTCGGTCAGGTCGCCCATAACGCCGGCTGCGGCGTAATCGAGCACGGTATAGCCAAGCATCTGCGAGGCGGTCGGGTAGTTGCCCGCTGCCACCATCGCCTTCAGCGCGGTCATGGCGGCGTCACCGCCGCCGCCGGCCACCGGCACGTCCTTCCAGGCAAAGCCTTCCTTGGCCAGATCCTGCTTGAGCACGTTCAGAGCGGCAGCTTCGCCGCCCGACGTCCACCAATGCAGCATCTGGACTTCCTTGACGTCCTCGGCATGGGCCGCGAACGCAACGCCCGATGCGAGAGCCGTCCCGATAAGCAGTTTGCGCAACATGTACTTCCTCCCTTGTTGAACTTACACGACCGGCGGATGCCCACCGGGTTCTTCCCAACTCAGCCGACCCACCATCCGGTGCGCTGGCCGCGATGAAATTGGATTGTCTTTTCCTCGGTATAATCCTCGACGGCGCGCTTGCCGAGTTCGCGTCCGAGACCGGACTGCTTGTAGCCGCCGAAAGGCAGCTCGGGGTAACCCTCCATGAACGTGTTCACCCAAACGGTTCCCGAACGCACATTCCGCGCCACCGACATGCAGGTATCGATGCTGGCGCTCCACACGCCCGCCGACAGACCATAGGGCGTGTTGTTGGCGATGTGCAACGCCCTTTCAATCGATTCAAAAGTCAGCACCGAGAGCACCGGACCGAACACTTCCTCGCGTGCAATGGCCATGTCTTCGGTGACGTCGCGAACGATGGTCGGATCAAGATACTGGCCGGCGCTCGAAGCAAGCTGATTGCCGCCGCTACAGATCCGGCCGCCGCCGTTTTCCGCTGCCGTCACGTAGCCGGTGACCTTGGCCATATGGTCGGCGGAGATCATCGCGCCGACCTTGGTGCGGTCGTCGAGCGGGTCGCCGACAACCACCTTGGCGGTGAGGGCTTTGACGGCGCCGAGGAACTCGTCGGCGATCGCCTCATGGACGATCAGCCGGCTGCCGGCATTGCAGCATTCGCCGGCATTGAAGAAGCCGCCGAACACCGCCGCGTCGGCGGCGGCCTCGAGGTCGGCATCGGGAAAGACGATCTGGCCGTTCTTGCCGCCGAGCTCCATCGCGACTTTCTTCAGCGAGTTGGCGGCAGACGCCATGGTCATCTTGCCGACGCGGGTGGAGCCGGTGAACGACACCATCTCGACCAGCGGATGGCTGACTATCGGTGCGCCGACATCGGCGCCCAACCCGGCAAGGATGTTGACGACGCCATCCGGCAAGCCGGCCTGCATCAGGATCTCGCCGAGCACGAAAGTCGAGGCCGAGGTTATCTCGCTCGGCTTGACCACCGCCGTGCAGCCGGCGGCGAGCGCGAAGGGTAGTTTCTGGCTGACGATAAGGAACGGGAAATTCCACGGCGTGATGATGGAGACGACGCCGATCGGTTCGCGCAACACGACGCCGAGCATGGCATCGCCGAGATTGGCGTAGCTTTCGCCGTGAAGCGTCCGCGCAAGTGCCGCGGCATAGCGCCAGATGTCGACGGCGCCGCCGATCTCGCCGCGCGCCTGCGCAATCGGCTTGCCGGATTCCAGCGCGTCGAGCCGGGCAATCTCGTCCAGCCGCGCCTCGATCAGGTCAGCAGCCTTGAGCAGGATCGTGGCGCGTTCGGCGGCCTTCATGTGCGGCCACGGGCCGGTGTCGAAGGCCTTGTGCGCGGCCTGAACTGCCGCCTCTACGTCCGCCGCGCCGGCCTGTCCATAGCGCGAGACGGTGAAGCCGTGGCCGGGGCTGCTGCGCTCCAGTGTGCGGCCGTCCTGGGCGTCGACGAACTTGCCGTCGATCAGCAGCCGGTAGCGTTTCGGCGCTGCGGCTGCCTCGGCGGGCATGGCGATGTTGAGAGGTGCGTTCATGTGAGTTTCAGGTCCTAAGATCTTGAGAACGCCGGTTTCTGCTTGGCCTTGAAAGCATCGACGCCGGTCCTGAGATCGCTTGTCAGCGCGATGAAGCCGCTGGCCAGCGCTTCGGTCGCGGCAGCACTCTCTTCGCCCTCCGCGATGGCAATCATCAGCTTGGCGGCTTCGGTCGAGAGCGGGCCGCGCTCGGCGATCTTGCCGGCCCAGGCCTTGGCTTCGGCGAACGCCTTACCGGTCTCGACCACCCGGTCGACAACCCCCAGAGCAAGAGCCTCGGTAGCCAGAAACACTTCGCCGCCGAGCGCCATCCGCCGCACCGCCTGCGCGCCGAAGCGGCGCACGGCGCGCTGGGTGCCGGACCAGCCGGGAACGACGCCGATCGAGGTTTCGGGGAACCCCAGCTTCACCTGTATTTCCGCCACGCGGAAGTCTGCAGCGGCCGCCAGTTCCAGCCCGCCGCCCAGCGCATGGCCGGCAAGCACGGCGATCGTCGGCTGCCGCAGCCGCGCCAGCCGGTCGAAGACGCGGTGGCCGTAGCGCACCCATTGCACCTGGAAATCGGCAGCGCTCATTTCTGCCCAAGCCTCGACGTCGCCGCCGGCGCAAAAGCCCTTGCCTTCGCCGCAGACCAGCACGACGCGGACGCCGGTTGCTGTCTCGGCCTCGTCGAGTGCCGCTTCCAGCGCCCGCAGCATCGGAATATCGAGCGCGTTGAATTTCTCCGGCCGGCGCAGCGTGACAATGCCGATGGCGCCGTCGGTTTCAAAGGTTACCAGACGCTCAGCCATGTGCGCCTCCAAGCGACGCGCCGCCATTGAGCGATAGGCCGATCGGCCGGTCCCGGTAGAGCGCATCCGGCGTCACTTTCAGGTCGTTGGCGACGGCGAGCGGGATCTCGGCCTGCGCCAGCACATCGCGCTCGAGGTCGATGCCCGGCGCCAACTCGGTCACCATCAGCCCCGCAGGCGTCAGCTTCATCACGCAGCGCTCGGTGACATAGGTGATATCCTGTCCCTGCGCGACGGCACGCTTGCCCGAGAAGGTGATATGCTCGACCTCGCCGACGACTTTCTTGACCTTGCCCTCCTGGTCGATGCGGATGCCGCCACCGGCAAGCGACAACTTGGCGCCGGCATTGAAGAAACCGGAAAAGACGATCTTCTTCGCCCGCGCGGTGATGTCGACGAAGCCGCCGGCGCCGGCGGTGACATGCGGCCGCGCCGAAAGCTTCGAGACATTGACCGAGCCGTGCCGGTCGATCTGCAGGAAGGACAGCAGCGAGGCGTCGAAGCCGCCGGCCTGGAAATAGATGAACTGGTGCGGCGAAGGCATGAAGGCGTCGGCGTTCGACGAGCAGCCGAACTTGAAATCGAGCAGCGGCACGCCGCCGACCGCGCCCTGTTCGATGACCCAGGTGACCTTGCCGTGCTGGCCTTCCTCGAGCAGGATGCGCGGCACATTGGCCGAGATGCCGAAGCCGATATTGACCGCCATGCCGTCGGCAAGCTCCATGGCGACGCGGCGCGCAATGACCTTCTGGACGTTCATCTCGGCGTTGCGAAAGCTCGACAGCGGCCGGAAGATCTCGCCGGAGATGGCCGGATCGTAAGGCGTCAGCGTCGTCTGCAACTGGTCGGGCGCCACCACGATATGGTCGACCAGCACGCCGGGCACGCGCACATCGTGCGGCTTCAGCGTGCCGTTCTCGACGACGCGCTTGACCTGCGCGATGACGATGCCGCCATTGTTGCGGGCGGCCAGCGCCTGTTCGAGGCCGCCGAGATAGGCACCCTCATGCTCGTAGGTAAGGTTGCCGCGCTCGTCCGCCGTGGTGGCGCGGATGATCGCGACCTGCGGTACGATCGAGCGGAAATAGAGCCATTCCTCGCCATCGAACTGCTGCACCGAAACGATCGGCTCGCTGGCGGCAGCATTCATGGCGCAACCCTGATGGCGCGGGTCGGCAAAGGTATCGAGCCCGACCTTGGTCAGCACGCCGGGGCGCTTGGCCGCGGCCTCGCGATGCATGTCGAACAGGATGCCGGACGGCACGTTATAGGCGGCGACCGAATTGTCGCCGATCATCTTCCAGATCTGCGGCGGTTCCGACGATGACGGCCCGGACGGATAGGAGCCGCACAAAGTGCGCTTCAACAGGCCGGGCTTGGCTAGATGGTCGATGCCCTTGATGCCGTACATGTCACCGGCGGCGATCGGGTGCAGCGTCGTGATGTCCCTGGGATGGCCTTCCGCGTCGAAGCGCTCGCCGACGGCGGCCAGCACCGCATCCGGACAGCCGAGGCCGCTCGACGATGACACGGAAACGACCATGCCATCCCTGATCAGGCCGGCAGCTTCAGCCGCTGAAACGAGCTTGCTCACGCGGCGCTCCCGAGCTTCGGGTCGATGGCAACGGCGTTTCCGGACCTGGCCGATTGCAATGCCGCCTCGGCTGATGTCAGCGACCAGACGCCGTCCTCGCCGGTGGTGGACGGCTGGCCGTCGCCACGGATCGCTGCGTGGAATTCGCGCAGCGAACGGGCATAGAGGTCTTCGCGGTCGAAGCTCAATTCCTCCTCGCCCTGTGCCGTGCGAAGCAAGACCGAGCCGACCGGCTTCTGCGTCATCACATTTTTGGCGATCAGCGAGCCTTCGCTGCCATGCACCTCGAAGCCGGTGCCGGCGAATTTTGTCGTGAAGCCCTCATGCGATTGGGCGATGACGCCCGATGCGAAGCGCCAGAGGCACATGGCGCCGTCTTCCAGTCCGCCGGCGGCCATGCCGGCCGATTGCGTGAATGCCGAGATCTCGACCGGATCGTCGCCGAGCACGAACCGCAGCGCATCGGCATCGTGGACGGTGATGTCGAGCACCACGCCGCCGCCGGCGTCCGGCCTGGTGATGCGCCAGCCCTGCAGGTGTTCCGGCAGATAGACAGAGTGGAAGACGCGCGCGGCGATCGGCCTGCCGATGCGGCCGGCAGCGATCGCTTCGCGCATCGCCCGATGCGAGCCGGCATTGCGCAGATGGTGATTGGTGCCGAGCACAACGCCGGCGGCCCTGGCCGCCGCGACCATCTTGCGCGCGTCGGCGCTGGTCAGCGCCAGCGGCTTTTCGCACAGCACATGCTTTCCCGCCTCGATGGCGGCGAGTGCCTGTTCGAGATGCAATTCGTTAGTGGTCGAGATGTAGACGGCGTCGATATCGGATTTGAGCAGGGCGTCGAGCGTCGAGACCGCCGCCGGAATGCGGTTTTCACTGGCGTAAGTGGCGGCGCGCTCCGGGCTGGAGCTCATCACCGCGGCGATCTCGCCGTCCTTCTGCGCGCGGATGGCGCCGATCATGAACTGTCTTGCGATCGTGCTGGCGCCGATCAGCCCCCAACTGACGGTCATGCCGCGTCTCCCATTCCTGCACAGCCATGCTCCTTGCGATCGGGGCCGCAGCTTTCCCTGACCACAAGGTTGACGGCGCCGATATGATCCTCGGCGCGCGTGGTGCGCGATTGGATCATCTTCAGCACGACATGGGCGGCGCGCTCGCCGAGGCCGGCGGTGTTCACCGCGACGCTGGTCAGCGCCGGCATATAGTGCTCGGCCTCGGCGACGTCGTCGAAGCCCACGACGGCAAAGTCCGCGCCGGGTTCCAGGCCGCGCTTGCGCAGCGCCAGCAAGACGCCGAAGGCGACCGCATCGTTGAAGCAAAGGGCCGCGGTCGGCGGCGCGGCCATGGCAAGTGCGGTTTCCAGGCAGGCAATACCGCCCTTGCGGCTGGTTTCGCCCTCGAAGACCAGCCTGTCGGCCGGTTCGATGCCGAGCGCTTCACAGGCCTCGCGAAAGCCGCCCAGGCGCTCGTGATAGACGACAAGGTCGGACGAGCCGCCGAAGAAGGCCAGCCGGCGATGGCCCTTGCCGATCAGATGGGCGGTGGCGAGATAGGCGCCGCGATGATTGTCGGGCGTGATCACCGGGATACGGCTTTCGGGAAGCCGGCGCATGACGAAGACGACCGGAACGCCTGCGGTCTCAAGGCGACGGAACGCGCCAGGCGTGGTGCCGCGCGCCGGCGACACGACGAGCCCGGCGACACCCTGCTCCATCAACGATTTCAGAACCTCTTCCTGGCGCACCGGGTTTTCAGCCGTATTGGCGATGAAAGGCACGACGCCGGCCGACTGGAAGACGCGCTCCATGCCGACCGCGAGCTCGGCGAAAAACGGATTGGTGAGATCGTTGATGACCATGCCGATGACGTTGGAATGGGCTTTGCGCAGATTGGCGGCGCCGCGGTTGTAGACATAGCCGACGTCCTCGATCGCCTTGCGCACCTTGAGCGCGGTTTCGGGCCGGATCAGCCCGCTGCCTTGCAGCACCAGCGATACCGTCGATTTGGACACGCCCGCCTCACGGGCGATGTCGAGTATCGTTGCCTTGGCCCGGCTGGCCATCCAGATCTGTCCTCCCGGTGGTTTCTTGTGCGATTTTATTGGAACGATCTAATCCCTGCGGCGCATTTGAGTCAATCGCGTTTTTGCGAAGCCGGGAAAAATGCGGCTCGGCGGCGCAATCCTCCGGCAAGCAGGGCTTTCGGCTGCTGCGATGCAGCAATTTTCGCTGCACGAGGCAGGGCGGCAAAATATCTTGATTTGTTGGAACGTTCCATTTAATAGGCGTTGGTAAGGGAGAGAGCCATGGACATCACCTTGCCCGGGGAAGGCGCCGGCCGTGTCCGCTACCGGCTTGTCGGCCAGCCGGTGCAGCCTGTGGCCGGCGCTCGCTTCTCGCGCATCGCCTACGCCGCCGCCCATGTCGTTGCCGATCCCCTCGCCATGGCCGATCCGTGGTCGAGGCCCGCGGTCGACTGGGACAAGACGATGGCGTTTCGCCATCACCTCTGGCGGCTTGGCTTCCGTGTCGCCGAAGCGATGGACACCTCTCAGCGCGGCATGGGTTTCGACTGGGCGAATGCCAAGGAATTGATCCGCCGCTCGATCGCCGAGGCGCGCAGCGTCGAAGGCGCCGATCTTGCGTCGGGCGCCGGCACCGACCATCTGGCGGGGGGCGCCAGCAGGCTAGACGATGTCATCGCGGCCTATGAAGAACAGCTCGGCTTCATCGAAGGGCTTGGCGGCAAGGCGATCATGATGGCCAGCCGGGCGCTGGCGGCGGTCGCCAAAGGCCCCGACGACTATATCGGCGTCTACGACCGCATCCTGTCCCAGGCCTCCGGCAAGGTCGTCCTGCACTGGCTGGGCGACATGTTCGACCCGGCGCTGAAAGGCTACTGGGGCAGCAGCGATTTCGAAACTGCGCTGGAGACGGTGGTCGCGATCATCGAACGCCATGCCGGCAAGGTCGAAGGCATAAAGATATCGCTGCTCGATGCCGGCAAGGAGATTGCGCTCAGGGACCGGCTGCCTGAGGGCGTGCTGATGTTCACCGGCGACGATTTCAATTACCCCGAGCTGATCGCCGGCGACGGCGACAGACATTCGCACGCGCTGCTCGGCATTTTCGATGCCATCGCGCCGGTCGCCAATGTAGCGCTGGCAAGGCTGGCCGACGGCGACCGCGCCGGCTATGACGCGCTGATGGCGCCGACAGTGCCGCTGTCGCGCAAAATCTTCGAGGTACCGACCGAATATTACAAGGCCGGCATCGTCTTCATGGCATGGCTGAACGGCCACCAGGAGCATTTTTCGATGGTCGGCGGCATGCAATCGGCGCGCGGCATCCGTCACTATGCCGATGTCTTTCGCCTTGCCGACCAGGCAGGGTTGCTGGCCGACCCCGAACTCGCGATTGCCAGAATGACAAGCCTCTGCGCGGTAGCAGGCATCTGATCGCAAACGCTGTCCGATCCAAAGTCAGGTTCGGTAGCTTGCGATTTGCCTTGTCTGGGCAAATCTGTATGCGGTATGCGTCCGGCAACAGAGAAGCCGATCCGGCGCTCCGCCGGCCAACTGGCATAGCTGCCGTTCTGCAATGGGGTAAGCTGATGACCTTCGACCTTCAGGGCAAGCGCGTTTTCGTGGCCGGACATCGCGGCATGGTCGGCTCGGCCATCCTGCGCAGATTGGCCGACGAGGATTGCGAAGTCCTGACCGCCTCGCGCGCCGAGCTCGATCTTCTCGACCAGGCCGGCGTGCGGCGCTGGATGGCCGACCGCAAGCCGGATGCAGTGGTGATGGCGGCGGCCAAGGTCGGCGGTATCCTGGCCAACAACAGGCTTCCCGTCGATTTCCTGCAGGACAATCTCGTCATGCAGAACAATGTCATCGACAGCGCCTTCCGCAACGAGGTGCAGAAGCTGCTGTTTCTCGGTTCATCCTGCATCTATCCCAAATTCGCGGCGCAGCCGATCTCCGAGGACGCCTTGCTGACCGGGCCGCTCGAACCCACCAACGAATGGTATGCGATCGCCAAGATCGCCGGGCTGAAACTGTGCCAGGCCTATCGGCGCCAATACGGCGTCGACTACATCTCGGCGATGCCGACCAATCTCTACGGTCCGGGCGACAATTTCGACCTCAATTCCAGCCATGTCGTGCCCGCTCTGATGCGCAAGGCGCACGAGGCCAGGCGCGCCGGCCGCAAGAGCCTGGAGGTGTGGGGATCAGGCACGCCGATGCGCGAATTCCTGCATGTCGACGACGCCGCCGACGCGCTGGTCTGGCTGCTGAAGAATTATTCGGGCGACAGCCACATCAATGTCGGCTCTGGGGAAGACATCACCATTGCCGATCTTGCCCGCACCATCGTGTCGGTCGCCGGCGCCGATGCCGCAATAACATTCGATGCGACGAAGCCGGACGGCACGCCGCGCAAGCTGATGGACGTGTCGCGTCTGTTCGCCACCGGCTGGCGCCCGCGCTACTCGCTGCGCAGCGGATTGGAACAGACCTATGCCTGGTTTCTGGAGCACGTCGAGACCGGCGATCTGCGCCTCGGTGCGGCCTGAGGCCGGTATAGGCCGGGAACGTCAGTCGACGAAAAATACCGACGGCCAATTGAGGGATTATCTGGATGGTGGGCGTGACAGGGATTGAACCTGTGACCCCTGCAATGTCAATGCAGTGCTCTCCCGCTGAGCTACACGCCCATCCGAAGCCGCGCATACACCATTTTTGGTTCTGCACGTCAATAGCGGGAAAAGCGAAAGAATGGCTGGCTTGCCGGGTCGGTCAAGACGCGAGAAAAAACGCGTCAGGCGGCCTGCAGCATCTTTTCGACTTCGTTGACGAGGTCGCGCAGGTGGAACGGCTTCGATAGCACCTTGGCGTCTTTCGGCGCCTTGGAATCAGGGTTCAGCGCGACGGCGGCGAAGCCGGTGATGAACATCACCTTGAGGTCGGGATCGATCTCCGTGGCGCGACGGGCGAGCTCGATGCCATCCATCTCGGGCATGACGATGTCGGTCAAAAGTAGCGAAAAAGGTTCCTCGCGCAGCCGCTCATAGGCACTGGCGCCATTGTCGAAATCGCTGACCTGATAACCGGCGCGCTCCAGCGCCTTGACGAGGAACCGGCGCATGTCGTCGTCGTCTTCCGCCAGCAGAATGCGTGCCATCTTGTCCCGTCCGAATCACCCAACCGACAATGCCGTGCGGCAAGCCCGTTAACCATGCTGTATATGAGGAGGCGACGGTAAACATCAAGTGAACGTTGGCCGCACAATCCTGTTTTGGCTTGCGCTTCGGCGGCTGGACATGCGGGCGGCGAGGTGGCACTTTCCTATCATGATGCATTGGTATTTCCGGGTTCGTTCAAATTGAAAACGGCAGCCGAGGATTTTTCGGTCGTTCCACCCTTCGAAATCCGATCGGGCGCCGAACAGCGCGTTCCCTTCCTCTTCAACTCGCCGCATAGCGGCCGCTACTATCCGGACCGGTTCATGGCTATGGCCAAGCTGGACCGCAACGCCATCCGCCGCTCAGAGGACTGCTATGTCGAGGAATTGTTCGGCGGCGCCGTCGCGCTCGGGGCGCCGATGCTGGCGGCAAACTTCCCGCGCGCCTATCTCGACGTCAACCGGGAGCCGTGGGAACTCGACCCGCGCATGTTCGCCGAACCGGTGCCGTCATTCTGCAACATCCGCTCGGCGCGGGTGGCCGGCGGGCTCGGCACCGTGCCCAAGCTGGTCGGCGAGGGGCTCGACATCTATTCCGGCCGCTTGCCGCTGGCGGAAGCCGTGGCGCGCATCGAAGCGGTCTACAAGCCCTATCACGAGACGCTGAAACGGCTTTTGACCAGAACCCATGCGCGCTTCGGCTACGCCGTGCTGATTGACTGCCACTCGATGCCGGCAAGCATAAGGGTCGGCGACAGCGGATTGCGGCCGGACTTCATCGTCGGCGACCGCTTTGGCATTTCCGCCGCGGCGGCGTTGACCGAGACGGCGATCGGCCTGCTCACCGGCATGGGCTACAGCGTCGCCCACAACAAGCCCTATGCCGGAGGCTTCATTACCGAGCACTATGGCCGCCCCGTGCGCCATCTGCATGCGCTGCAGATCGAGGTCAATCGCGGGCTCTACATGAATGAGCGGACGTTCCAGAGATCGGCTGGTTTCGACGCCCTGGCCGACGATCTGGCGCGGTTTTCGGCCGAACTGATGGCGATGCCCGATCACAATTTCATGGATCTGCCGCTGGCCGCCGAATAGCCGCGGAATCGCGATACTCGCCGCTCATGCGGCAGCGTAAAAAAAGACCGCATCGTTTGCACGACACGGTCGAAGTCTAGGGAGGAAACGCCCAAGGAGGGCATGGACAGGAACCCCTGTCCGAGAACAAACGTATTGTGCGCTGCACAAATGTCAAGGCGCGTTCCGGCTATTTTAATTCACTGTGAAGTGGAAATTGCATTTCCATGACGGCGGCGTTGCATTCGAGCAACAGTTGGCACCATGCGAAAGGCTCCGAACGCCTTTGTTTCGGCATAAATCCGTAGGCAAACGGGTATCTCCAAACATGCTGGAGCGGGAGAATCAGTTGGACATCAGCATCGAGTTCATGCGGCGCATTGCGCGTGCCGCCGCAGCCGAGACCTTGCCGCGCTTCCGCAACCAGGGCGCGGTCACCAACAAGGAGCGCGGCAGCTTCGACCCGGTCACCGAGGCCGACCGCGAGGCCGAGCGCGCCATCCGGGCGCTGATATCAGCGCAGTACCCCGATCACGGCATTCTCGGCGAGGAACATGGCGGCGAAAACATCTCCAGCCGGCATGTCTGGGTGATCGATCCGATCGACGGCACGCGCGCCTTCATTTCCGGCCTGCCGGTATGGGGCACGCTGGTCGGACTGACGGTCGACGGCGATGCCGTCGCCGGCATGATGTCGCAGCCCTTCACCGGCGAGCTGTTCTACGCCAATGCCTCCGGCTCGCATTATGAAGGTCCCGGTGGCCCGCGAAGACTCGCGACGCGCAAGAGGACGAATCTCGCCGAGGCGACGCTGTTCACCACCACGCCGGCGCTGTTCAAGGGAGACGCGCGCCTGCGCTACGACCTGTTCGAGCAACAGGTCCAGCTCGCCCGCTACGGCACCGACTGCTATGCCTTCGCCATGGTGGCGGCGGGCAGCGTCGATATCGTCGCCGATCCCGGATTGAAGCCCTACGACATCGTCGCGCTGATCCCGATCATCGAGAAGGCGGGCGGCGTCATCACCACTTTCGAAGGCGGACCGGCGGAAAAGGGCGGCGACATTCTGGCAGCGGCGACACCGGAGCTGCACGCGGCAGCAATGGCGGCGCTGCGCGGCTGAGATTGGCCATTGCTGCCCAGGCAAGATCGTTGCCATACCTCCTGACAGGATGATGTCAGTTGGCATGCGCTATGGAACGCTGTCAGCCGGGGAGGACCATAGATGCCGACGCAGCCAGCAGCCAGCCATTCCGATGCTCCGGCGGACGGGCGGAGCGATTTCGATTTCTTTTTCGGGCGCTGGACCGTCGGCCATCGAAGATTGCAGAAGCGGCTGCAGGGCGACGGCAACTGGGATGTGTTTGGCGGCACGTGCGAGGTGCGGCCGATCCTTGGCGGCCTCGGCAATGTCGACGACAATTGGATTGAATTGCCCGGCGGGCCCTATCGCGCCGCCACCTTGCGGACCTTCGACCCTGCGGCGAGGCAATGGTCGATCTGGTGGATCGACGGCCGCAATCCGTCGACCATCGATGTTCCGATGCGCGGCACTTTCGTGGCGGGCGTCGGCACGTTCCTGTGCGAAGACGTCTTCGACGGCCAGCCGATCCAGGTCCGCTTCCTGTGGTCGCGGATCACGGACGGGTCGGCGCGCTGGGAGCAGGCCTTTTCGCCGGACGGCGGCAAGGCATGGGAGACCAACTGGATCATGGATTTCGCCCGCACGAGCTGAAGCCGGACAAGGTATGTGGCTCAGACGTCACCGGTTCCGGGGATGAAGGCATCGAATGCGGCTAGCAACTGCTCGCGATAGAGATCGGCTTCCTGCAGGATCTCATGGCGGGCGCCGTCGATCATCACTAGCGAGCCGACGCGCAGACGTCTCGCATAGGCCTCGACTGCCCTGGTCGAGATGACCTGGTCGGCGCCGGCGGCGATCATCAGCAAGGGCACGTGGATCTTGGCCATGAAATCCGGGTCGCTGACGATCAAGGACGCCTCCGTCGCCGCCTTCAGCCAGCGGATCGTCGGTCCGCCGAGCGCCAGCTGCGGATAGGTTTCGTAGATCAGCGTATTGCGCCGATAGCGTTCCGGGTCGCTGGTCAGCTTGTTTATGGCGAAGGGCACCGATTCCTTGGGCCGCGGCCCCCATGCGGCATAGAGTCGGCCAAGGCCGAGAAGGCAGAACAGCGAACAGATGCGGCGGACGGTTTTTACCGAAACCGGCAGGTCCGGCACGGTGAAGAACGGTGCGATCAGCACCATGCGGCGCACGCGGTTCGCCATCGAGGGCGCGGCGAGCAGCGCAATCGCCGCGCCGGCCGAGTGGGCCAGTATGTAGTAGGGTCCTCGGCAATCGGGCAGCACGATCTCCTCGAAGAACTGCTCCAGATCGCCGGTGTAGTCGAAGAAGCTCCGGACGAAGCCGCGCTGTCGGTCGCCGATCAGCCGGTCGGAAGCGCCCTGGCCGCGCCAGTCGAGGGTTGCCACGCCAAAGCCCCGGTCGGTAAGGTTGCGAATGGTCTCGAAATACTTCTCGATGCACTCGTTGCGGCCGGTCAGGACAACGACGGTGCCCTTCATCGGGCGGGCAACCGCGGCAAACAGCCCATAGCGGATCTTCTTGCCGTCGCGCGTGGTGAAGAAGCCGCCGGCCGTGTTTTCCGGCAGCGGATTGCCCGGAGTTTCGTGGAAGAGAGGGGGCTGGTGGAGAAGATCGGTCATACGGTGTTTGGTTGGTGTCGGTGCCGGCGTGGGCGCAAGTCAGGCATAAACGCCCATGCGCCAAAAGCAAAAGGAATTCGGGACGCCGGGGAGGTCGACCCAGGCAGCGAACAAGTAAGGCCGGAAGCAGCCTTGGCGTGCTTCCGGCCTCTGTCGACCGGGAGGAAGGGACGTTACACCCGGTTCGGCCTCGTCGTGTCGCCTTTTCCGGCGACCTGTTCGTGATCTCGAGAACAGTTTTAGTGCCGCCTGGCTGAACGCTCGCCGAAGCCACGGTTCATCTGCCGTTCATCGGCATCGGGACGTGGGCCGGGACCGGTTCCGTTCGGACGCGGGAAAATCTTGAAATGCCGTCGCCGGCTTCCCAAATTTGTCATGCGGTCGCCAATGTCGGGGCCGCTGGTCCATCCGGAACGCCGTCACGGGTTTCGCACCGGCCATACGCAACCTTGTTGCTCAACAGGAGAACACACCATGCGTCACGTTGATTTTTCCCCGCTCTACCGTTCGACCGTCGGTTTTGACCGGCTGTTCACCATGCTCGATTCGCTTGCGCAGCCGGAAGGCCAGACGTATCCGCCTTACAACATCGAGCGCACGGGCGAGGATGCCTATCGCATCTCGATGGCTGTGGCCGGCTTCTCGGAAGATGAGATTTCGATCGAAGCTCACCGCAATGTGCTGACCGTCAAGGGTGAGCGCAAGGAGGAAGGCAATGGCGAAGGCTCCGAACTGCTCTATCGCGGTATCGCCAGCCGAGCCTTCGAGCGCCGCTTCCAGCTTGCCGATCACGTCGAGGTTGTCGGCGCCGCGCTGAAGAACGGCCTGCTCTTCGTCGACCTCAAGCGCAACATCCCCGAAGAGCTGAAGCCGCGCAAGATCGCGATCACCTCGGCTCCGGCCAAGGCCAAGCAGATCGAGGCCAAGACTGCCCCCTAAGCCAGGCAGCTAAACTCCGGGACGCCAACTCCCCGGGAAGAAAGGGCGGTGCAGCAATGCGCCGCCCTTTTTTGCTGGTGGGCAAGGCTTGCTATCCGGCGAGCAGGTAGCCGAAACGGTCGACCTCGTCGGGCGTGGTCGCGAAGCTGGTGACGAAGCGATAGAGCGCTTCGTCTTCGCCAATGTAGCCGTCGTAGCCGAGCGGCCTGTGCCAGTTGTGGAAGGCCGCCCCTGCCGCTTGCATTCTTTCGGCCTCGGCCTTTTTCATGACTGCGAAGACCTCGTTCGCCTGCGGCAGCCAGGCCAGCCGGGCCGAAGGGGAATCTTCTATCGCCGCGGCAAGCCGTGCCGCCATCGCATTGGCGTGCCGTGCTGTGTCGAGCCATAGCCCACCCCTGAAATAAGCATCGAATTGCGCGGCGATGAAGCGCGATTTCGAGAACAGCTGGGCCGCGCGCTTGCGCAAAAAGGCCAATTCCTTGGCTCGCTCGAGGTCGAACAGCACGATCGCCTCGGCGCACCAACAGCCATTCTTGGTGCCGCCAAAGGAGAGGATGTCGACACCGTGCTTCCAGGTCATTTCGGCCGGCGTCGTTTCCAGCGCGACGAGCGCATTGGCAAAGCGGGCCCCATCCATGTGCAGCGGCAGTCCATGCTGCTTTGCGATCGCCGAAATCCTGGCGATTTCGTTCAGCGTGTAGACGGTGCCGACTTCGGTCGACTGGGTGATCGAAACGGCAACCGGCCGCCCGGAATGGACGTTTTCGGGTGCGAAACGGTCCACCGCCCGTTCCAGATTGCCGGCATCGATCCTGCCGAGTGCGCCTTCGACTGTATAAAGCCGCGAACCGCCGGTGAAATATTCCGGTGCACCGCATTCGTCCTCGATGACGTGCGATTCGCGATGGCAGAAGGAAATGCCGCCTGGCTTGTTATAGGTAGTCAGCGACAGCGAATTGGCAGCGGTGCCGGTGGCGACGAAAAACACCGCGACCTCGCATTCGAAGATTTCATTGAAGCGCTGGTAAACGGCCTTGTCGAGGGCACCGTCGCCATAGGCGGTGGAGAAGCCGTCGGCATGGCCCGACAGGCCGGCAGCGATACGGGGATGGGCGCCTGCCCAATTGTCGGAAGCGAAAATCATGCGTCTGCCTATGCTGGGGAAATCGATGCGAGCTTGGCCGCTTTCGCATGCCGGCCGCAAGTGGCAGATGCCGAAAATCCGCTAAAGCCAGCGAAACGCATGAGCGTAGATGCAGCGACTGAAGGCTACGCTGACACGCCGTTCCGCGCAATTTTCTGTCGCGAAAGCTTCAAGAATTTTGTGAATCGGTCTTGTGTGCATCCAAAATTTCTGTCATAAAAATTTAGGACAGCAGTGCTGTCTTATTTTGTCGCACAAAACTGGCCGCATTGGCATATGATTGCGCCTCTGCGGCATTGCCGCGAGCGACAGCTAGACAGCCTGGCTCCGGCCTGTACGAATATACCATATGCGAACCATGCGGAAAGCCGCACGGTCGGCAAGAATTTCGCAAGACGTGCCGCAAGATTGAAAGGGGAGCCACGCGCTTCCCGACGGAAACCAGCGCCCGAAGGGGACGGAACGGAGGACAGGACGATGACGGACATGACGCCATCTGCGACGAACGCCGCGCAGACGAAAGCGGCAGCCGTCAAAAATCCGTCCCTGACCAATATTGGGCGAACCAGCACCGGCTATGCCGCGCACGGCCTCTATGATCCGCGCAACGAGCATGATGCCTGCGGCGTCGGCTTCATCGTCAACATGAAGGGCGTGAAGTCGCATCAGATCGTCGAGGACGGCCTTGCCGTGCTCGAAAACCTGACGCATCGCGGCGCCGTCGGCGCCGATCCGCTGATGGGCGACGGCGCCGGCGTGCTGGTGCAGCTGCCGGACCGCTTCTTCCGCGAGGAGATGGCCAAGCAACGGGTCGAACTGCCGAAGCCCGGCCACTATGCCGTCGGCCATGTGTTCATGCCGCGCGACCCGGAGCTGCAGGCGCATATCGAAGGCATCATCGCCGAGGTGGCGCAACTCGAGGGCCAGCCGCTGCTCGGCTTTCGCGACGTGCCGGTCGATAATTCGTCGCTGTCCAAGGCGCCCGACATCGCCGCTTCCGAGCCGGTGCACCGACAGGTATTCCTGGGCCGCGGCGCCGAGATCGAGAACGACGACGATTACGAGCGGCGGCTCTACATCCTGCGCAAGGTCATTTCCGGCCGTATCCACGAGGAGACCAAAGGCGTCGACAACGGCTTCTATGTCGTCTCGATGTCGTCGCGGACCATCGTCTACAAGGGCATGTTCCTGGCCTATCAGGTCGGCGCCTACTACAAGGACCTCACCGACCCGCGTTTCGAGACGGCGCTGATCCTGGTCCACCAGCGCTTCTCGACCAACACGTTCCCGTCGTGGAAGCTGGCGCATCCCTACCGCATGGTCGCCCACAATGGCGAGATCAATACGCTGCGCGGCAACGTCAACTGGATGGCGGCGCGGCAGGCCTCGGTCGATTCCGAACTGTTCGGCAACGACATCTCGAAGCTGTGGCCGATCTCCTATGAAGGGCAGTCGGACACCGCCTGCTTCGACAATGCGCTCGAATTCCTGACGCAGGGCGGCTATTCGCTCGCCCACGCCATGATGATGCTGATCCCGGAAGCCTGGGCCGGCAACAAGCTGATGGGTCAGGACCGCAAGGCCTTCTACGAGTATCACGCAGCCCTGATGGAGCCGTGGGACGGGCCAGCGGCGGTTGCCTTCACCGACGGCCGCCAGATCGGTGCCACACTCGACCGCAACGGGCTGCGGCCGGCGCGCTACATCGTCACCGATGACGACCGCGTCATCATGGCTTCGGAAGCCGGCGTGCTGCCGGTGCCGGAGGAAAGGATCGTCAAGAAGTGGCGGCTGCAGCCCGGCCGCATGCTGCTGATCGACCTGGACAAGGGCCGCATCGTTTCCGACGAGGAGATCAAGTCGGAGATCGCGACCAGGCATCCCTACAAGAGCTGGCTCGCCAACACACAGCTCATCCTCGAGGATCTGAACCCGGTCGAGCCGCGCGCCCTGCGCAGGGATGTCTCACTGCTCGACCGCCAGCAGGCGTTTGGCTACACCCAGGAGGACACCAAGCTGTTGATGTCGCCGATGGCGACCACCGGCCAGGAAGCGGTCGGCTCGATGGGCACCGACACGCCGATTTCGGCAATGTCGGACAGATCAAAGCTGCTCTACACCTATTTCAAGCAGAATTTCGCACAGGTCACCAATCCGCCGATCGACCCGATCCGCGAGGAGCTGGTGATGAGCCTGGTGTCCTTCATCGGGCCGCGGCCCAACATCTTCGATCTTGTCGGCAATTCGCGCCGCAAGCGGCTCGAAGTGCGCCAACCGATCCTGACCAATGGCGATCTGGAGAAGCTGCGCTCCGTCGGCCACACCGAAGACCGTTTCGACACCAAGACGATCGACATCACTTACGGTTCGAATGAAGGCGCGGCCGGCATGCAGGGCGCCATCGACCGGCTATGTGAGCGCGCCGAGGCGGCGGTCGCCGGCGGCTACAACATCATCATCCTGTCGGACCGTCAGCTCGGCCCGGACCGCATCGCCATTCCGGCACTGCTGGCGACTGCGGCCGTGCACCATCATTTGATCCGCAAGGGATTGCGCACCTCGGTTGGGCTCGTCGTGGAATCCGGCGAGCCGCGCGAGGTGCATCATTTCTGCTGTCTCGCCGGCTACGGCGCCGAGGCGATCAATCCCTATCTCGCTTTCGACACGCTGCTCGACATGCACAAGCGTGGCGAATTGCCGGCGGAGGTCGATGCCTACGAAGTCGTCTCCCGTTACATCAAGTCGATCGGCAAGGGCATCCTGAAGGTGATGTCCAAGATGGGCATCTCCACTTACCAGTCCTATTGCGGCGCGCAGATATTCGACGCCATCGGGCTCAAGTCGGACTTCGTGCAGAAGTACTTCACCGGCACGGCGACGCTGATCGAAGGCGTCGGGCTGGACGAGATCGCCGCCGAAACGGTCAGCCGCCACACCGACGGCTTCGGCAACGACCCGGTGCTGCGCAACAGCCTCGAGGTCGGCGGCGAATACATGTTCCGCATGCGCGGCGAGGCCCATATCTGGTCGCCCGACGCAGTGGCGACCTTGCAGCACGCCGTGCGCCAAGGCTCGTGGGAGACGTTCAAGGACTATTCCGCCCAGATCGACAGCGAGACGGCGCAGGCGCAGACCATTCGCGGCCTGTTCAAGATCAAGCTTGCGCAAGAGACCGGGCGTAAGAAGGTCAAGCTCGACGAGGTGATGCCGGCGGCCGATATCGTCAAGCGCTTCTCGACCGGGGCGATGTCCTTCGGCTCGATCTCAAGGGAAGCGCACACGACACTGGCGCGCGCCATGAACGCCATCGGCGGCAAGTCGAACACCGGCGAGGGCGGCGAAGAGGCCGACCGCTATCTGCCACTGCCGGGCGGCGGCAAGAACCCCGAACGCTCGGCAATCAAGCAGGTCGCTTCGGGACGCTTTGGCGTCACGGCGGAGTATCTGGTCAATTCCGACATGATGCAGATCAAGGTCGCGCAAGGGGCGAAGCCCGGCGAGGGCGGCCAGCTGCCGGGCCACAAGGTCGATGCGACCATAGCAAAGGTCAGGCATTCGACGCCGGGCGTCGGCCTGATCTCGCCGCCGCCGCATCACGACATCTATTCGATCGAGGATCTGGCGCAGCTCATCTACGACCTGAAGAACGTCAATCCGGCGGCCGACGTATCGGTCAAGCTGGTCTCGGAAGTCGGCGTCGGCACGGTTGCGGCCGGCGTCGCCAAGGCGCGTGCCGACCACATCACCATATCAGGCTATGACGGCGGCACCGGTGCCTCGCCGCTGACCTCGCTCAAGCATGCCGGCAGCCCGTGGGAGATGGGCCTTGCCGAGACGCACCAGACGCTGGTGCTCAACGGCCTCAGGTCGCGCGTCGCGCTGCAGGTCGATGGCGGCCTGCGCACCGGGCGTGACGTCATCATCGGCGCACTGCTCGGCGCCGACGAGTTCGGCTTTTCGACCGCGCCGCTGATCGCGGCCGGCTGCATCATGATGCGCAAGTGCCATCTCAACACCTGCCCCGTCGGCGTCGCGACACAGGACCCGGTGCTGCGCAAGCGCTTCAAGGGCACGCCCGAGCACGTCATCAACTTCTTCTTCTATGTGGCGGAAGAGGTGCGGGCGCTGCTTGCCGAGATGGGCTACACCCATCTCGACCAGATCATCGGCGACACCGACCTTCTGGAAAAGCGCGAGCTGATCCAGCACTGGAAGGCACGCGGGCTCGACTTCAGCAAGATGTTCTACAAGCCCGATGCGCCGCACGAGGCGGTGCACTGGACCGAGCGGCAGAAGCATCCGATCGACGACGTGCTCGACCGCAAGCTGATCGAACTCGCAAAGCCGGCGCTCGAAGCCAGGCAGCCGGTCAGTATCGAACTGCCGATCCGCAACGTCGACCGTTCGACCGGCGCCATGCTGTCGGGCGAGGTGGCAAAGCGCTTCAAGCACAAGGGCCTGCGCGAGGACACGATCTTGGTCAAGCTCACCGGCACGGCCGGCCAGTCCTTTGGCGCCTTCCTGGCGCGCGGTGTCTCGTTCGAACTGGTGGGTGCTGCCAACGACTATGTCGGCAAGGGCCTGTCGGGTGGCCGCATTGTCATCCGCCCGCCGGAGAACACGAAAATCGTTGCTGCCGAATCCATTATTGTCGGCAATACCGTGCTCTACGGCGCAACCGAGGGCGAGGCCTATTTCTGCGGCGTTGCCGGCGAGCGTTTTGCCGTGCGCAATTCGGGTGTCGCCGCCGTCGTTGAAGGCGTCGGCGACCATGGTTGCGAATACATGACTGGCGGTATCGTCGTCGTCATCGGCCAGACCGGCCGCAACTTCGCCGCCGGCATGTCGGGCGGCGTCGCCTATGTGCTCGACGAGGCGGGTGATTTCGCCGAACGCTGCAACATGGCGATGGTCGAGCTGGAGCCGGTTCCGGAAGAGGACGACCTGATGGAAAAGCTGCTCCACCATGGCGGCGATCTCGACCATAAGGGCCGTGTCGACGTATCCGGCGATATGACCAGCCATGACGAGGAGCGGCTCTACCAGCTGATCTCCAACCACGTCCACTACACCGGCTCGGTACGAGGTCGCGAAATCCTCGACGACTGGACGACTTTCCGGCCGAAATTCCGGAAGATCATGCCGGTCGAATACCGCCGCGCGCTGATCGAGATGGAGCGGATGCGCATGAACGTGGCGGCGGAATAGATTTGGAAATTGCCGGGAGGCCGTGCGTCCCGGCAACCATCTTCATCAAGAATCCTGACCTCGGACTGAAGGTTGCCACAGCTGCCTTATGAGGTTAACGGGTGCGTCGCCAGGCGTGCCTTCCGGACAGTAGGGACTGGACTATGGGCAAGGTAACAGGGTTTCTCGAGATCGACCGGCAGGTGCACAAGTACCAGCCGGCTTCCGACCGCATCCGGCATTTCCGCGAGTTCACGCTGCCGATGTCGGACAAGGAGGTCGAGAAACAGGCCGCGCGGTGCATGGATTGCGGCATTCCGTATTGCCATGGACCGACCGGCTGCCCGATCCACAACCAGATCCCGGACTGGAACGACCTCGTCTACAATGGCGACTGGGAAAACGCGATCCGCAACCTGCATTCGACCAACAATTTTCCGGAATTTACCGGCCGCATCTGCCCCGCACCTTGCGAGGAAGCCTGCACGCTGAACCTCGAGGATATTCCGGTCGCCATCAAGACGATCGAGCAGGCGATTGCCGACAAAGCCTATGAAACCGGCCATATCCGGCCCTATCCGCCGGAACGGAAGACCGGCAAGCGCGTCGCGATCATCGGCTCGGGGCCGGCAGGCATGGCGGCTGCCCAGCAACTCGGCCGCGCAGGCCATGACGTTCACGTCTATGAGCGCGAGAGCCGGCCGGGCGGGCTGATGCGCTACGGCATCCCCGATTTCAAGATCGAGAAGCATTATATCGACCGGCGCATTGAGCAGATGCAGGGCGAAGGTGTCAGCTTCCATTGCGGCGTCAATGTCGGCGTCGACAAGCCGGTCGCCGAACTGCTCGCCGAATATGATGCCGTGCTCTATTGCGGCGGTTCCGAAACGCCGCGCCCGGCCAACATCCCGGGCGACGATCTCGACGGCGTGCACGACGCCATGCCCTATCTGGTGCAGCAGAACAAGCGTATCGGCGGCGAGCCGATCCAGTCGGTCGCATGGCCGTCGCGCCCGATCGTCGCCGGCGGCCAGCACGTCGTCGTCGTCGGCGGCGGCGACACTGCCTCAGACTGCGTCGGCACCGCCTTCCGCCAGGGCGCGGTGCGCGTCACCCAGCTCGACATCCGGCCGCAGCCGCCGGAAAAGGAAGACAAGCTGTCGGTCTGGCCCTACTGGGCGACCAAGATGCGCACGTCATCGTCGCAGGCCGAAGGCGCCGAGCGCGAATTCCAGGTGGCGACGCTTGAATTCATCGGCGAGGACGGCCAGCTGACCGGGGTCAAATGCTGCGAGGTCGACGAAAAGCGCAAGCCAATCGCCGGCACCGAATTCGTCATCCGCGCCGATCTCGCGTTCATCGCCATCGGCTTTGCCGGGCCAGCCGCTCACGGGCCGGTCTCGGAACTCGACGGGCAGATGAAGATCGTCACCGACAGCCGCCGTTCGAAGAATGTCGAGGCCAATGACCGGGACTACAGGACCAGCGTCGAAAGGCTCTATACGGCGGGCGACGTGCGGCGCGGCCAGTCGCTGGTCGTCTGGGCGATCCGCGAGGGCCGCCAGGCGGCGCGCGCCATCGACGAGGCGCTGATGGGATCGAGCGTGCTGCCGCGCTGAGCCCGTTCCGAAACTCTACAGAAAGAGGCGCCAGCTTTACTGCCGGATCGCCGTCGTCGTATCGGATGCGGCCGCCGTCGCAGGCTGTGTCTTGGGTGGCCACGAGAAATCGTCGGCACGGCCCGGTGAGGCGTCGGGCGCCTTGCCCTCGATGACAAGCCTTTCGCCCGGCAAATGCTTGTCCGCTTTTGCCGGCGGGGCGGCGCCGAGAAGTTCCGAGCCGCCGTCCAGCGCCGGATCGCTGAGCAGCATCGGCACGGTGCGATCGACAGCTATCGGCGCGGCAGCAGGTGACGGCGCCTCGACGGGAGCGCCGGCCGGGGCAGAAGCCGGGACCACGCTTCCCGGCGCGGCCAGCCCAAGGATCTTCATCAGCGGCTTTTCGGTATAGAAGGCGAGCTTGCGCTTGCCGGCCTTCGACATGTTGATGCCGTCGTCGGAGCGCAGGCGCACCGATTGGCCGTTGATGTCCGGTCCGCTGGTGATGAAGGCGCCGTTCTCGTCGACGAACCCGTCCCAGACGTCGACGAATTCGCCGCCGTGGCTTTCGGCGGACGAGCGGAAGATGTCGTTGAAGGCCAGCATGTCGGAGGTCATTTTCGAGACCCGGAAGGCCGGCATGCCGACCCACAGATACGGCACCTTGGTTGCGGCGATGGCCTTGCCGAACGCATCGGTCCGGCGCTCGTATTCCTTGGTCCAGTTTTCGGATCGCGGCTGCTCGCGCACATCGCCGACGCGCATCTGCTGCCGGTCGTTGGATCCGAGCATGACGGCGACGGCTGCCGGTTTTTCGGCAGCGATCAGCGACTTAACCTGTTCTGGCCAGTTGTAGACATCGTCACGCACGAAGCCGGACGATCCGTTGGCACGGACGACGATCCTGACGCCGGTGTTCTCGGCAAAGGCGGCGTCGAGCCCCTCAGCCAGCCCAGACGCCATGAAATCGCCGACCACCAGAACGACGCGTGCATCCGGCGCCTTCTCGGCCACCGGGGTTGTCGGCTCGGCCGGCGGCGGCCGGCGAACTGACCGGGGCTTTCTCAGCTTGGGCCTGGGCTTTGTTCTCTGGAATTCTCTCTGGAATTCGGGCGGCGGCTGCTCAAACCGCTCGCTTCTGCGCGGAAACAACAGGTCGCGCAGCGACCAGCCACGACTTTCCGGCTCCTGCGCCATGGCCGCGGTATGAAAGGCACTGGCGCCGCCGACTGCCAGAACGGCGATCGCCAGAACCAGGATCGGCACGCGACGAACGATTAACCGGATGCGCGCAGCCGAAACCAATCACCCTCTCCATCCCGCAACCGGCTCTAGTTCTGCCTGAGCCATTTGAGCACTTCCTTGCTCGGATACCCGTCCTGGGTCAAGCCAGCCTTTGCTTGGAAGGCCATGATGGCGGTTTTCGATCCGTCACCGATCTTGCCGTCGAACTTGCCGTCGTAATAGCCGTGCTCGGAAAGTCGCTTCTGAAGCTCCTGCCTTTCCTCGAAGGAGAGCTTGGTAAACGGTCGCTTCCAGTCCTGCACAAGCCCGCCATAGCCGGCAATTTCGTCGGCAAGAAGGCCCACGGCGAGCGCATATTTGTCGGCATTATTGTAACGCTTGATGACCGAGAAATTCTTGATCATCAGGAAAGCCGGCCCGCCGCGGCCGCCGGGCAGCTTCAACGTCGCCTTGTCCGCACCGTTCTTGAACGGCTTGCCGTTGGCACGGCTGACCCCCAGCGCCTGCCATTGCGACAGCGACTTCGAGCCTCCGGGCAGCTTCTTGCCGTCCGGAAGGCTGACCTCATACCCCCAGGTCTTGCCTGCTTGCCAGCCGTTCTTCCTCAGCAAATTGGCGGCTGTCGCCAGTGCGTCGGGAATCGAATTCCAGATGTCGCGCTTGCCGTTGCCGTCCATATCGACCGCATAGGACTGGTAGCTGGTGGGGATGAACTGGGTATGGCCCATCGCGCCGGCCCATGAGCCGCTGAGATGGCTTTCGTCGATGTCGCCGGTCTGCAGGATCTTCAGCGCCGCGATCAGCTGGGTGCGGGCAAATTTCGCTCGCTTCGGGTCGGCATAACCAAGCGTCGCCAGCGAGCGCACCACATTGCGCATGATATCATCGCGCTTGAGGGTTTCGCCGTAGTTCGATTCCATAGACCAGATGGCCAGCAGGATGTAGCGGTCGACGCCGTATCTTGCCTCGATCCTGTCCAGCCAAGGCTTCCATTTCCTTGCCATCTGCTGGCCGACGGCGACCGACTGGTCATGGACGCGGTTGTCGAAATAATCCCAAGCGGGTGCGGTGAATTCGGGTTGAGTACGGGCCTTTTCCAGCACCACCGGGTCAGCATCGTTGATGCCCTTGAATGCCTGGTCGTAGACGGAGCCGGAAACGCCGCTCGCCACGGCGGTAGCACGGAAGCTGGCGACCCATTGGCGGAAGCCGGCATCGGCAAAAGCCGGCCCGCTGGGCATGAGCAAGGCAAACGAGAGGCTGGCGGCCGTCAGGACGCTGGTGAAGCGCCTTGCGGCGTTGCGAACGGACATCTTTTCCTCCTTCTTCATCTCAGGAAGACTATTCATCGCCGAACCCGGTTAGCATTTGGTTTACCATAGGTGCCGTCCGGGGTGAAAAGATGCGTCAATGCTTTACCAGCTGAGATTTCTGACCCGCCGTTCAGTAATCCTCGATTTCGGCATGAAAATGTCTCGAATCGGGATTGCCGAACAAGCATGCAAATGGATAATTGGCACATGAAGAGAGTTCGCAAGGCAGTGTTCCCGGTTGCCGGTCTCGGCACGCGCTTTCTCCCCGCCACCAAGGCCATTCCCAAGGAAATGCTGACGGTCGTCGACAGGCCGGTCATCCAGTATGTGGTCGATGAGGCGCGCGAAGCCGGGATCGAGCATTTCATCTTTGTGACCGGCCGCAACAAGGCGGTCATCGAGGATCACTTCGATGTCCAGTTCGAGCTCTACGACACGCTTGCGCAGCGCGGCAAGGACGACCAGCTCGCCCGCCTGCAGCGGCTGCAGCCGGCGCCGGGGCAGACCAGCTTCACCCGCCAGCAGGTACCGCTCGGCCTTGGTCACGCCGTCTGGTGCGCGCGCGAGCTCGTCGGCGACGAGCCCTTTGCGCTACTGTTGCCCGACATGATCATGCAGTCGGAAAAAAGCTGCATGAAGGACATGGTCGAGCTTTACGCCCAGACCGGCAACAACATCGTCGCCGTGCAGGAATGCGATCCGGCCGAGGCGCACAAATACGGCATTGTCGGCCGCGGCGAGGACGCGCATCACGGTTTCCGCATCACCGGCATGGTGGAAAAGCCGAAGACCGGCACGGCGCCGTCGAACCTCTACATCAACGGGCGCTATATCCTGCAGCCGGAGATATTCAAGATACTCGAAGGTCAGGAAAAAGGCGCCGGCAACGAGATCCAGCTCACCGATGCAATGCTGAAGCTGCAGAAGCAACAGCCCTTCTACGGCTACCACTACCGCGGGCGAACGTTCGACTGCGGCTCGCCCGAAGGCTTCGTCGAGGCCAACGTTGCCTTCGCACTGTGGCGCAGAGACATGAATGCCAGCATGGCCGGTGTCATTCGCACGCTTCTCGACGAACTCGCGCCGTCAGAACGCCGCGGCGTAGCCTTGTAGTTTCAACACCGGTTGCCGCGCTGATCGGCTAAAGCGCGCCGCGTTCGACCGGCCTCATGCGACGCGCTTTAGGTTCTTGTTTTACGCAAGTCGTTATCGCAAAACCGCTGCACACTTTTGCGCGACATGCATTTAGCGCTGCAACTTCAAGCCGACGAAGATACTGTTGGCCGTGTAGTCGCGCCCAACCAGGTTGCTGGTCAGTTTTTCAGTCCTGGCGCGGGTGGTGAGCCCGGTGTAGCGGTTCAGCCACCACGTCAGCCCAGCCTCGGCGCTCAGCGTCAAATCATGATCGTCGGAGCCGGTATAGTCGCGCCATTCAAGGCCGAGAGCGGCATTTCCGGTCAGGTTGGCGCGAATCTGCCGCTCGCCGGTGAGGCTGCCGGAATAGAGCATGTCGCCGCTTTCGCCCGCATTCGTCGTGTTCTCGGCGGTCGTCTGTGCGGTAAGCCCGATCGTGGTGCCGCGTTCCGGCGACCATTTGAGATCGGCATTGACCGTCGCGCCCGAAATAGCCGGCAGGGCATCGTCGTCGATAGCTTCGCGCAGCCAGCCGACCGAGAACTCGCCGGTAAGCTTCTCGCGGAGATCGAGCTCGACGCCGGCCCGTGCGCCAAGCCTGGTCGAGGAGCGCTGGAAGCCGTTTGGATCGACGCGCAAATCATAAGCGCGCCGGCCGATCTCGATTTCGGTGAACGGGGTGATGGCAGGCGAGATCTCGTAACCGGTACGCAAAAGGGCCGTGTACAGCGTCGAGTCGCGGCCCTTCTGCGACAGCGATCCGCCCGACGAAAGCTTGGCGTCGCCAAAGATGTCGTGCTCGACCGCGCCGGTCAGCGCGAAGCGCATCTTGCCGGCATCCTTCTCGACGGCGAGACTGCCGTTCATGGTCTGACGCACCGGCTGGCCAACGGCGCCGACGACCGCGTCCGGCGCCGAGGCCGATTCGGGCACGGCCTCATAGCCCAGCTTGGCGATGGCGCGCAGATCATTGTCGAGATCGATGTTGAGTGTGCCGTCGACGCGGCCTTGCGCCTCGTGAATGTCATAGCCGGACAAGGTTTCGCGGAAGATGCCATAGCCCTCAACCGTCGCCGAATTCTCCCGCCAGTCGGAGACGGCGTTGAAGCGCAGCGTCGTTTCCGACAGCAAGGCCGGCTTGCCGAGGCTGCTCGAATCGGCGTTTGTCGAAGACGTCAGGCCTTGCTCGAGCGTCGGCCGGATCACGAAGGAGCCGAGCTTGATGCCGGTGGCGGCGAACGGGTCGTCCTCGTTCTTCTTGTCCTGGCGTTCGATGGCTTCGGTGCGCTCGGCGCCGGGGTCGAGCTTGAGCCTCTCGGCGGAATCGATGGTGACGGCACGGCGGTTGACCGTATCCTGCTCGTCTATGGCGGCGGTATCGGTGTCATCGGTCGCCGCCGCGGCTGCAGTCGCGGTTCTTTTGCGCTTCTGGCTGTCAGCGGTCTCGTCTTCGGCGTTGGCCGCATTGGCGGCGCGTTGTGTCGGGCTTGGCCGCCGTCGGGGGGGCGGAGCAGGGTTGTCGGGAAATGGATCGCCGCTGGCCGCTGGTTGATCGAAAGTGCCGCCGGTTGTGACCGCCTCGCCCGTGCCGTCGTCAGGCAACGCCCCTTGGCTGGCCGGGCGATAGGTAGGCAGCGGCGTATTGTCGTTGGCGGTTGCAGCAGCCTGCGCGGCTTGGGTTCCGGCTATGCTCGATTGCCTGATCTTGTACTGCTGGTCGTCCAGGATTGTCGATTCTGAAACCTCGCCGCGCAGCTCGGTTTCCTGGGCGCAAAGCAGTGCCGGCCGCGACAACGCAAAGACACTGGTTGCCAGCAGCAAAGCGCAGACCGCCTTGCCCTTTCGTCCCATTTTGTTTTGAGGCTGAAACCCGGACATCGGCACCACTGCTTGCGCGGCGCACGCGCGCCATACTTACGAAACCGTAAATGGGGATGGTTAACGGAGCGTTGAGGCATGGCCCGTCAGGAGGTTCGGGACGGCAATTCCGTTGGACAGGCGCGCGCCGAAGCGCTAATCGCATCGTCCATGGACGTGAAATCCCCAGACAGGAAGCGGCATGACGGGCAGGCCGCGATTGCCTCGGCGCTGAGAACCGTGGCGACGGAGCAGGCCGGCGTCGCGGCACTGGCAGACGCTCTCGAAAACGGGCTGGCCGAGCCGTTCGCACGAGCCGTCGGCATGGTGTCGCAGATCGATGGCCGCGTCATCGTCACCGGGGTCGGCAAAAGCGGCCATATCGGCTCGAAGATCGCCGCAACGCTCGCCTCGACCGGCACGCCGGCCTTCTTCGTCCACCCTGCCGAAGCCAATCACGGCGACCTTGGCATGATCGCCAGAAACGACGCCATAATCGCGCTTTCGTGGTCGGGCGAAAGCCTTGAGCTCAAGGGCATCATCGCCTATTCGAGGCGCTTCTCGATCCCGCTGGTCGCGGTCACCGCGGGTGAAAAATCGGCTCTGGCGCGCGCGGCCGACGTTGTGCTTCTGCTGCCGCGAGCACCGGAAGCCTGCCCGCACGGGCTTGCGCCGACGACCTCGACACTATTGCAAATGGTGATGGGCGATGCGCTGGCCATCGCGCTCCTCGAGGCACGCGGCTTCACCCCGGACCATTTCCGCACGTTCCATCCCGGCGGCCAGCTCGGAGCCAACCTGACGCAGATCCGCGAGATCATGCATGTCGGCGACAGGCTGCCGCTGGTGTCGTCAGGTACCGGCATGCGCGAGGCAATCCTCGAATTGTCGCGCAAGGGGTTTGGCTGCGTGGCCGTGACTGCCGCGGACGGCAAGCTGATCGGCATCATCACCGATGGCGACATCAGGCGCCATATCGGCAGCGATCTCCTGGCAATGAGCGTCGATCAGGTGATGACCAGAGAGCCGAAAATGGCCGCGCCCGACACGCTTGTTGCGACGGCGCTGCAGACGATCAACGACTCGGCTATCACCAGCCTGATGGTGGTCGAAGGCAGGCGGCCGATCGGGCTCGTCCATCTGCACGATCTGCTGCGCATCGGTGCTGCCTAGCGGGCTTCTAGACCGCCTCGACCGTCAGTTCCAGGTCGGTATCAGCGGCGCCCGTCACGCGCACTTGCGTGCCGGCCGGCAGGTCAGGGCCGGAGACGCGCCACAACGTGTCGCCCAGCTTTATGCGGCCGCGCCCGTCCTTGATCGGCTCGGCAAGGGTCGCCGTCCGGCCGACCATCTGTGCGCCGCGACGGTTGAGCAGGGGCTGGTCGGTTTCATCATGGCGCCCGCCCACCAGCCGCTTGCCGACATAGGCCGAGACCAGCGACAGCGCGAGGAAGGCGAGGACCTGGACTTGCCAGGTCCAGAAACCGGCATCCCAGATGAGCAGTGAGACGACGCCGATCAACAGCGCGGCAATGCCGATCCACAGCATGAAAATGCCCGGCGCGATGACCTCCATTACCAGCAGGACGAAGCCGAGGACCATCCAGCTCCACGGGCCGAGTTCGGAAACAATGCGGTCGAGCATGGCTGTGGCCTCAGGTTTCGCTCGGACGAACGACCGGCGGGCGGGCGGCCCGTCGTGCGGCACCGGCGGTGCCTTCGCTTCGGAAAACTTCCTTGGCGATTTCGCCAATACCGCCGAGCGTGCCGATCAGCGATGAGGCCTCCATCGGCATCAGCACGAGCTTGCTATTTGTCGCTGAGCCGATCCTGGTCAGCGCTTCGGTGTATTTCAGCGCGACGAAGTAGTTGAGCGCCTGCACGTCGCCTTTGGAAATCGCCTCCGACACCACCTGCGTGGCGCGTGCTTCAGCCTCGGCCGAGCGCTCGCGCGCCTCGGCATCGCGGAACGCGGCTTCCTTGCGGCCTTCGGCCTCCAGGATCTGCGATTGCTTGAGGCCTTCGGCGGCGAGGATCTGCGCGCGCTTATTGCGCTCGGCCATCATCTGTCGGCCCATCGATTCGACGAGATTGGCCGGCGGGTTGATGTCCTTGATCTCGACACGAGTGATCTTGATGCCCCAGGGATGCGCCGCCTCGTCAACGACGCGCAGCAGGCGCTCGTTGATGGCGTCGCGGTTCGACAAAAGTTCGTCGAGGTCCATCGAGCCCATCACGGTGCGGATGTTGGTCATCGTGAGATTGAGAATCGCATTCTGCAGGCCGGAGACCTGGTAGGCGGCCTGCGCCGCGTTGAGCACCTGATAGAAGGCGATGCCATCGACGGCAACGGTGGCATTGTCGCGGGTGATGATCTCCTGCGTCGGAACGTCGAGCACCTGCTCCATCATGTTCATCTTGGCGCCGACACGGTCGACGAAAGGCACGATCAGGTTGAGGCCTGGGTTCAATGTCTTGGTGTAACGGCCAAAACGTTCGACGGTATAATTATAGCCTTGCGGAATTGTTCGGATGCCCTTGATAAGCACCAGCACGACAAGGGCGACAAGAACAAGAAGCGCGATATCAAAACCACTGAAACCCATTTGGCTCTCCCCTCAAAGGCCGGCCATGTTGGATATTCCACGCGACCGATTCCCATCAAACACTTAAGTGTGTTTCAGCAATGTTACAATCAGGTGATCACGGATTGCGGGTGCATAGACGGGTAATCTGTTCAGGCCCAGCCGGACAGCTCGCGCCGCACCATCGCCTCGATCACCGCCATGCCCTCGGCACTGTCGTTGAGGCAAGGGATGTGTGCGAACTTCTCGCCGCCGGCATGATGGAAGGTCTCGGACGCTTCCCTGCCGATCTCGTCCAGCGTCTCGATGCAGTCGACGGAAAATCCTGGATTGACGATGGCGACCGATTTCACGCCTTCGCGCCCTAGTCTTTCGACCGTCTTGTCGGTGTAGGGCTGCAGCCACTCCTGCGCGCCGAAGCGCGACTGGAAGGTGGTAATCAGCTTGTTTTCATCCCAGCCGAGCTTTTCGCGCAGCAGTCGGGTCGTCTCGAGGCAATGGGCCTGGTAGGGGTCGCCCTTGTCGGAATAGGGTTTCGGAATGCCGTGATAGGAAGCGATGACAATTTCCGGTTCGAAGTCGAGGCTCGCCAGATGCTTTTCGATCGAACGGGCGAGCGCCTCGATATAGGCCGGCTCGTTGTAATAGGGTGGCACGCTGCGAATGGCCGGGGCGCGGCGCATCTTCATCAGCGCGCGAAACAGCTGGTCGTTGGCAGTCGCAGTCGTCGTCGCCGAATATTGCGGATAGAGCGGGAAAGACAGGATGCGGTCGCAGCCTTGCTCGACCAGTCTCTCGGCCACGCTCTCGGTCGAAGGGTTGCCGTAGCGCATCGCCCAGTCGACGACGACATTGGGTAGCTCGCCGAGCGCGAGCGCGAGCTTCTCGGCCTGGGCGCGGGTGTAGGTTCGCAGCGGCGACTCGTTGCGCTCCCGGTTCCATATCCTGGCATAGTTGGCCCCTGATTTCTTCGGCCGGGTGGTGAGGACCACGCCGTAGAGGATCGGATACCAGATCGCCTTGTTGAGCTCGATGACGCGCGGATCGGACAGGAACTCCCGGAGGTAGCGCCACATCGGCTTGAAGCCGGTGCCGTCCGGGGTGCCGAGATTGATCAGCATGACACCGACCTTGCCGGTCCTGACCAGAGGGCGCCCTGCCGACGGCGAGGCGGCAGTCTTCTCGGCTTTGATTTCAGCAGGGTTGGCAAGCGTCATGAGGTTCTCCAACACCGCGAACCAACGGTGCCGCGGCGAAAGTAGCGATGCCGCGCCGGTTTTCAAATGCTGCGTCTGGCCGCACCTTATCCCAGAAATGCAAGACCCGCCCGGTCTGCCGGGCGGGTGCATTGCGTTCCTGCGGCCGGATTACTTCGAGGCCGCCGGGATCGTCAAGGTTGCGCCGACCGGAAGGCGGCGTGGCTCGTAGGCTTTGTTGGCATCGGAGATTATTTTCCATTTGGTGCCGTCGCCATAAGCCTTCACCGCGAGATCCCAATAGGTATCGCCGGCGACGATTACATGGCTGCTTTCGGCCGGTGCCGGCTCAGCCGGAGCAGGGGTCGCCGGAGCCGGTGTGGCCGGAGCCGCAGGTGCCGCCGGCTGGGCCGGCTCGGCGGGTGCGGGTGCCGGCGCTGTTTCAGCCGGGACGGCCGGCGGGGTCTTGGAAATGTCGCCGGAGCCGGCCGGCATTTCGGGCATTGCCGGCTCAACGGGCTTTGCCGGCGCAGCCTCAGCAGGTTTTGGCGGTTCGGCAGGGTTGGCAGGTTCTGCGGCCGGGGCCACGGTCGCGGCGATCTCGGTGATGCGGCCGTCGAGCTTCGGCGTATAGGGCCGGTGCGCGCCTAGGTAGTCGGCGACGACCTGTTCCAGCCCCGGGCCGTAATCATAGGCGTTCTTGGCCTTCTCGGCGAACACCTTGTAGCCGTCGCCGCCCTGGCGGACATAGTTGTTGGTGGCGACCAGGTAATCCTTGTCCGGCTTAATCGGCGTCCAGGCGCCGCCTTCCATGACCTCGACCGATTTGACGCGTCCGTTAGGCGGCGCCGATTTGTCGAACGCATATTTCAGGCCGGCAACCTGCGGGAAGCGCCCGGCGCCGTCCTCGACCTGGCTGAGGCCGCTTTCGAGGCCGGCAACCAAATCCTTGCCGGAGATCTGGAAGGTCGCCAGCGTATTCTGAAACGGCAGGACGGTGAGAACCTCGCCCATGGTGACGGTGCCCTGGTCGATGGAGGCGCGCAAGCCGCCGCCATTCGAGATGACGATCTCGACACCTTGGCCCTTGACCCGGTCGAGGACGGCGTCGGAGACCAGATTGCCCATCTCGCATTCGCGGGCGCGGCAGTTTTCACGACTGCCGTCGATCGCCTTGGTGGTCTCGGCGACTTCCTTGTTCTTCAAGGCCTCGATCGGCGCGCCGAGTTCCTTGATGCGGGCAAGCACGGCGGGGTCGGGCGTGATCGATTTGTCGAGATGGATGGGATCGCCGCTTGCCTCCTTGACGACGCCGTTGTCGTCGAACACGACCTTGAACTCGCCGAGATATTTCGAATAGGACGCCGCCTGCACGACCGGCACTTTGTAACCGTCCGGATTGTCGACCATCGTCGGATATGGGCCTTCCGCCTTGGGGTCGGTGTTGGACAGCAGCGAATGGCTGTGGCCGCCGACCACCACGTCGATGCCCGGGATCTTGGCGATCACGTCGCGCTCGCGCTTGTAGCCGATATGGGTGACCGCGATGATCTTGTTGACGCCCTCTCGCTTCAGTTTCTCGACCTCAGCGGTGATCGACTTGACGTCGTCTTCGATGGCAATGTTCGGGCCAGGGGTGGCAAGCTCCGGCGTGTCGTTGGTGACCGCGCCGACGATGCCGATCTTCTGGCCGCCGACCTCGACCACGATCGACGGCTTGACGCGGTCGCCGAGCTTGGATTGCGCATTGGCCTTCACATTGGCGCCGAGCACCGGAAACTGGATCATGTCGAGAAACGGCGCCAGCGCCGACTCGCCATCGTCGAACTCATGGTTGCCCAGAGCCTCGGCATCGAATTTCATCTGGTTGAGGAATTCGCCTTCGGTCTTGCCTTTGTAGGTCGTGTAGAAGAGCGAGCCCTGGAAATTGTCGCCGGCGCTGAGCAGCAGCACGTTCTGGCCTTCCAGCTTCTTGCGCTCCTGCGCGATAGCGGTGACCAGGCGGGCGGCGCCGCCGACGCATTCGCCCTTGGTCTCCTCCTCGGCCGAGCAGGTCGATTCGTACTTGTTGTTGCTCTCGATGCGGCTATGCCAGTCGTTGATGTGCAGGATGTTGAGCGTGTAGTCGGCAAAGGATACCCCTGCCGACAGGCCAAGCGCCGATGCCGACAGCGCGGCGATGGCAGCAATCTTCTTCATTCTCGTCTCCCGGATAACCTGACCAGAGGCGTTTAACGCTCTTGTTTGACTGGGATGTAACAGCCCTCTTGGGCTATGTTCACATCGTGTTTCAGTCGATGCAAGCGGAAATCGGCATCAGCTTTGCCGGCGCAAGAAGACGGCGGCTTGAAGCCGCCGCCCTTGTGCAAAGTAAATTCGGAATCGGATTTCAGGTGCGCCTGGTCAGCACAAAATTCTGCCCGCTCGCGCTGGTGCAATTGAGCTGGCTGGTGGAGACCATCAGGCAGTTGAAGCTGATCGGCGTCTGGCGGATCAGCGAAGTGCCATGGATCTCGACCGAGGTGCCGCCGGTCATGGTGTAGCTGCCATCGGCAAGCTTCTGGCCGGTGTCGGTTGCGACGGTCGCGAAGCTGCCGCCCTTGAAGGTGGACAAGCCCGTGCCCTGCGCGTCGATCCAGGAGCCTTCAACCCCCTTGGCCGTGATCACCGGCGGCTCGCCTGGGCCGGTTGTCGTGCAGGCCGCCAACGCGACCGTAGCGGCCGCGGCAATGCCAGCCGAAAGCAGTCTTTGCGCAATCGTCATCTTCAAGATCCTCTCCTCTCGCATCGGCCCGAAAATCGATCCGATTTTCGGAAAGCACGATGCGCACATTCAAAGTGCTAGAGCGTACTTTGTGCGTCCAAATGGACGCACGTCGCTCTGGGCCGCCCCTCTTCAATCGCCCGATTTCCGGGCGATTGCAAGCTGGCGGAGTGTCGAGGCAACGCTGCTATGGAACGAGGATGTTGCGGAATTGCCACGGGTCTTTGGTGTCGAGATCCTCGGGAAACAGACCAGGCCGATTGTCGAGCGGTGTCCAGTCGGTATAATAGCTCCTGACCGGCCCGAGATAGGGGCCCTGCACGTCGAGGCAGCGCTTGTAATCCATCTCGTCGGCCTCGACGATGCCGGCCTCGGGATTTTCCAGCGCCCAGACCATGCCGGCCAGCACCGCCGACGTGACCTGCATGCCGGTGGCGTTCTGACAGGGCGCCAGCTTGCGCGCCTCGGCCAGCGACAGCTGCGAGCCATACCAGTAGGCGTTCTTGGCGTGGCCGTAGAGCAGCACGCCGAGTTCGTCGACGCCATCGACCAGTTCATTTTCGTCGAGCACGTGATGCACGGGCTGAGCCTTGCCGGCGACACCGAACATCTCGTGCAGCGACAGCACTGCGTCGTTGCAGGGATGATAGGCGTAATGGCAGGTCGGCCGGTATTGCACCTTGCCCTTCTTGCCGCGCAAGGTGAAAAAATCGGCGATCGAGATCGCTTCGTTGTGTGTCACCAGGAAACCGTATTGCGGGCCGGGCGTCGGACACCATGTGCGCACGCGTGTATTGGCGCCGGGCTGCTCCAGATAGATCGCGGCCTTCGAACCGTGCTTGTGGCTTTTGGCGTTCTTCGGCATCCACGCCTCATGCGTGCCCCAGCCGAGCTCGGCCGGCTGCAGCCCTTCCGAAATGAAGCCTTCGACCGACCAGGTGTTCCAGAACACGTTCATCGGCTTGGGCTTCTTGGTGCGCTGGGTGTCGCGCTCGGCGATATGGATGCCCTTGACGCCGGCCTTCTTCATCAGCCTGGCCCAGCCTTCGCGATCGTGCTGCGCGGGTTCCGAGAAGTCGAGGCCAAGATCTGTGGCGAGATTGACCAGTGCCTGCTTGACGAACCACGAGACCATGCCCGGATTGGCGCCGCAGCACGAGATCGCCGTGGTGCCGCCAGGGTTCTTCGCGATTTCAGTGCGTACGGTCTCGCGCAGCGCATAGTTGGTGCGTGAGGCGTTGTCGGCCTTTTCGTCGAAATAAAAGCCGAGCCAGGGCTCGACCACCGTGTCGATATAGAGGACACCAAGCTTGCGGCAGAGCTTCATCAACTCGAGCGAGGAAGTGTCGACCGACAGGTTGACGCAAAAGCCCTGGCCGCCGCCATTGGTCAAAAGCGGTGTCAGCAGCTTCTTGTAGTTCTTTTTGGTCACCGCATCCTGCATGAAGGTGATACCGCGCTCGTCGAGCAATTTACGATCGGTGTCGCGCGGGTCGATGACCGTCATGCGCGACTTGTCGAATTTGAAATGGCGCTCGATCAGCGGCAGCGTTCCCCGTCCGATCGAGCCGAAGCCGATCATCACGACAGGGCCGGTGATCTCACCGTAAACGGGCCAGTTTTCATTCGCCATTTATCGATTACTCCCTCAAAAAACGCTTCGGAACAGCGGCTTGGCCGCGGCGCGACAAACCATAGATCATTGTCACAATAAAGCGAAAAGCGGACGGCCGGCGTTACACCGCGCCATCCCGGCTACGGCTCGACCAGTCTTGCGAATTCAGGCTTGAAGAGGTCACGTGCCTCGGAGACCGGCAGGTCCAGCAGATCGTCGGCGCAGGCCTCGGCTCCGCCTCAGCTGCTATCGACAGTACCAGGATCGCGGCCATGAACGTGACCGGCCTGCCAAGATGCTGGATCATTGTTCCCCCAAGCCACAAGTTACAGTTGTCTTCCGCCGACAGTCACGGTCGGCTGTCAGGCCCTTATAGTCAAGTTGTGCCCCGTTCAGTGCCAGACGCTGCTCAGCGAAAAGACGCTGCCAGCGCCGCCCCAGATGCGGATGGCGCATCCGCGCGTTTCAGCGGATTTTTGCCCTCGGCGCGGCTGTGGAGGCTCGAACCACCAGTTCTACCGGCAGAACGACCTGGCGGGGGGCTTCATTGTCAATAACCATTCGGGCGGCAAGCCTGCCTTTTCCGATCACGTCTTGCGCCACAGTGGTCATCGGAGGCGTGGTGCGTGCGGATTCAGCGGTCCCATCGAAGCCAACGACCGATACGTGGCCCGGCACGTCGATGCCGCGGCGAACCGCCTCGTCCAGTATTGTGATCGCCTGCCAATCCGACATGGTCAGGATCGCGGTTGCTTCAGGCGCCCTGTCGAACACCACTGCTCCGGCAGATGGCTCGCCTGGGATCGTCTCGATGATCGGGACATCGTCGATCGACAAATTCGCCTCCGCCAAACCCTGTTTGAAACCGTCGAGCCTTTCATCGTCGAGCGGGAAGCCGGCCAGAAGCGGGCGCGTTGCCTGTCCGGGCATGTGGACAATCGGTGGGCCGGGAGTCCGTCGCACCGAAAGGATGGCAAAATGCCGGTGCCCCAGCCCGGTCAAATGCCGGACGGCAGCTACCGCGCCGCTCCAGCCGTCGATCTTTATCGAATTGATGTCGGGACCTGCGTCGCTTTCGAGAATGACGAAGGGCAGACGCCGTCTCTGGACCGAAATTATGAGACCGATATCGGCGCTGTGACCAAGGATAAAGCCGTCAACCAGCGCATCGCGGATGCTGGCGAAGCGCGTGTCATCGGTGCCGTTTACAAGGCTGAGCGTCGTTCCAGCCTCGTCGCAGGCGAGCGAAACGCCGAGCACCAGCTCGCGGCCATAGGGGCTTCTCATCACTTCGGAGATGGCGTAGGCGCCAGGCGGCATGAACCCGATGGCATTGAACTTGCCGTGCCGCAGCAATCGTCCTTTCGGATCGGGGCCGCCAAACCCGAGCGCTCGCGCGGCCGCTTCGACGCGCTCGCGCAATTCGGGCCTGACCAGCTCCGGCCGGTTGAAGACGTTGGAGACAGTCCCCCGGGAAACTCCGGCAGCCTTGCCGACATCGGCTAGGGTTGGCATTGGCCATTCACTCGTTTTTCCTGAGGTAGACCATTTTTTGGAGCGCTCCAAGAATTTTATTGACTCAAAACCGAAATAGGCCGATCGTATATTCGGAATGTTTATGCGACTGCGACACCGAGAATCGTCAAATGGCGTGGCCGCAGCGGCCATGCCAAGGAGAGGATGATGGCAGAAACCGATGCTTTTCCAGCTTCGCTCGTCGGCAAGACTTTCGACTGCGTTTTCGGCCCCTTCGTACCACGGCTGACGTTTTTCTCGCCGCAGGAATTGCATATCCAGGCGTCGATCGGGACCACGAGGTGGTCAAGGTCGACCTGACCAGCGTACACCCGAATCTCGCGAGTTGGACGGAGCAGAGCGGCAACTTCATCGTGCAGTTGCAGGATCACGAGAAGGGGATCGTCCATAATTATGCGCGGCTGGCCGATGGGCAGCTCTTCTGTGCCCAGGGGGCCATTCAAGCCGTTCCGGCGTGAGGGGAGGAAAATGCGATGGAACTCGCTTATGACAGTCATCTGCTTGCCCGAATTCTGCTGAGCGTCGCGACCGCGGGTTACGGTGTAGCGACGATCAAAGCCGACTTGAACGCCACACATGCAACCAATCCGTTGTGGACCCCACACGCCCGGTTTCATGTCGTCTGGCAGGTGCTGAGCTACACCGGAGTGGCGCTGATTGCGCTCGGACTTATCTGGATCAAGGGACAACTCGAAGCCGAGCGGCTCTATCTCGCCGGGGGATTGGCCGCGGCTATGTATGGAGCATTCTTCGCGGCCATGCTCTCGCGGCCGATCTATGGCGGCGTGCTGTATGACGAGAACGGCTATCTGCCGTTCCGGCCGCCGTTTGGACCGGCGGGCTGGCGGTGGGACGTCAACGTCACCGTCTTTACCGCGATGTCCGCGATCCTGCTGCTGGGCCTGGCTGCGATTTAGGGCAATTCCAGGAAAGGTGTGAAACGGTTTTCCGTCCGGGATTGCGCAGAAACAAAGAGATAGAGCGGTTCGGCGTTTCCGTGAGACGATGAACTGCTCTAGGACAGCGCCAGCGCCCTGAGCCACGCGACCAGCCGGTCACGGTCGGCGGTCATCCCCTTGTAGTCGAGTTGTGCCTCGTCCAGCGCCAGAAGTTGTTCGGCCAAGGACGCCGCGAGCGCCGCGCGGTCGGGGTGGCGTTCCAGCACGGCGAGCGGGTCGAGATGGATGCGGATGGTGAAGAGTACGTCGCCCGAAACGGGGAGCTTTCTCAGCGTCTGCCGCTCGACCCGGATAAAGACATGGGCGTCGATGTCGCCGTCCGGGAATCTCGACGGGCGACTGCTGGCGCGGTCGATACGTTCGAGGTTGGAGAGCGGATGGTAGAGCGCGTCGCCCGCCTGGATCGACCAGTTGTAGCGCTCGACGGCTTGGCCCTGGAGGCCGTCGAACATGCGGTTGATGAGATCGGCCGGGCGTGTGCCCGGGCCGAAACCCGGTACCGGCGCGTGGATCTGCTGCAGCGGCTTGCCGAATTTTTCGATCAGCGACCATGACGAGGGGAAGCAGAGCGAGCCGGCCGCCAGACGCCAGCCGCTGTCGTCGCGGCGCATCAGGATCAAATCCTCCTGCACAAGCAGCGAGGCCGCGACAAGCGGCGCATCGCTGAAAGAAGCTGCGGTGCCCGAGCCTTCGAGATCGTCGGTGCCGCCGATCGCCTCGATCGCATTGTCGGTACGCCTGTGGGTCTCAGGAAAGTTCGCCGCCAGATGCGCACCGAGCAGATCGAGCACTTCGCGCTGGGCGTCGCGCGTTGCTTGCTCCTCGACAAAAACCTTGTCGGGAATTTCCGCGTAAAGCCGGCGTTTCTCGGCAAGATAGGGCAGCAGATATTCGTCGACCTCGATCCAGCTATCGAGATTGAGCGGCTTCAGCCCGATGGTGAACAGTTTCGACGAGCCGTCATAGGGTGTGTGGGTCGGTGTGCGGAAACTCATGCTTCTTTGTAGGCTTCCAGTGCGGCGGCGGCCATTCTCGCCGTGAATTCGGTGATTTCGTAATCGGCGGCACCTGCCTTGGCGAAGGGATCGTCCGCCAGTCTGGCATCGAGTTCCTCGCGTGGACCGCGCGCGATGATGATGCCGCCGGTCCTTGGCCGCTTTGGCCCGGAGGCGACAAAGATACCTTGCGCATAGCAGGCCTTCAGCCACTCGACATGCGCTTGCTGCAGGCAGTCGATCTCGGTCAGCGGCACCTTGTAGTTCAGCGAAACCACGAACATTGTTGTCTCCAGATGCTTCAGCCCAGCCGCGCCGGGATCAATCCGCGCAGCGAGTTGCCGACGAACAGCGCCTTGGCCGATTGCAGTTCGTTCCACGTGTAGAGCGCTTCACCGGCGCGGCCTTGATCCAGCAGTTCGCCGCGCAGGACGCCAGGCAGCAGGCCGCAATCGAGCCGCGGCGTGGCCAGCACGCCGTCGCCGAAATCGGCAAAGACGTTGGTGATCGTGCCCTCGCAGATTTCGCCGCGCTCATTGGCGAGCAGCACCTCGTCGGCGCGGCTGGCGAGATATTCGGCGCGGGCGCGCGTATAGGGTTGTCGGCGGCTGATCTTGTGACGCAGCAGCGTGTCGCTCGAATCAAGCCGCACCCGTGCCAGTTGAAGTGTCCAGACCTTGTCTGCGGCGAGCGGCTCGTAAGGCTGCGCCGAAACCGCGACTTCGCCCTTGCGCGACAGGACGAGGCGAGTGCGCAATGCGATGTGCTCGCGGCCGACCGCATTCATCAGCGCTTCGCCGACCCTTTGCGGATCGCAGGCGAAACCGAGTTCGCTTGCCGAGCCGTAGAGCCGCGCGAGATGGCGGTCGAAACGGAGGAAACCCGAGCCGGGTTCCCAGCGCATTGTTTCGATCAGTTCGAAATCGGCAGTGTTCCCGTCGCGAAACGGGCTTTCAGCAGACACTCCTGGTACTCCTCTTCGGCTGTCGAATCGAAGACGACGCCACCGCCGACATTGTAGACCGCCTCGCCATTGGCAAAGAGCGAGATGGTGCGGATCGCCACGGAAAAGCGCATCCGGCCGCCGGGCGCGATCCAGCCTATGGCGCCGCAATAGACATCGCGCGGGCCACTTTCCAGCTCGCGCAGGATCTCCATGGCGCGGATCTTCGGTGCGCCGGTAATCGAGCCGCAGGGGAACAGCGCGGCGAAAATCTGGCGGATGGCGAGGCCGGGCAAGAGTTTCGCCCGCACACGGCTCACCATCTGGTGGACGGTCGGGTAGCTCTCGATGCGGAAAAGCTCCGGCACATCGAGCGTGCCAACCTCGCTGATCAGTGAAATATCGTTGCGCAGGAGATCGACAATCATCCGGTTCTCGGCCTGGTTCTTCTCGTCGTTGCGCAAGAACGCTTTCAGGCGATCGTCCTCGGCTTTTGTTGCCCCGCGCGGCGCGGTGCCCTTCATGGGATGCGTCTCGATCATGCCTTCCGCGTCCACCTCGAAGAACAGTTCGGGCGAACGCGACAAGACGATCGGATCGCCGAGCGCGACCAGGGCCCCATACTTCACCGGCTGGCGTTCGGTCAGCGCGTTGAAGGCGACCAGCGGATCGCCCGACCATTGCGCATGGACCGGAAAGGTCAGATTGCCCTGGTAGCAGTCGCCCTTGCGGATGTGGTCATGCAGCCTGGCAAAGCGTTTGGCGTAGTCGTCCGAAGACCAGGCTGCCTTGGCGTCGAAGATTGGGCCGTTGCTAGCCGGCAGATCGCCTGGCGCGACCGTCTCCTCGACCGGCGCATCGAACACGCCGAGGCAGAAAAGCGGGGCGCGGCGGCCGGCCGGCAGCAGCGGAACGAGCTTGGGTTCGAGCAGGTAACCGGCCTCGTAGGAGAAATAACCGGCCAGCCATTTGCCGCCGTCATGTGCAGCCTGCGCGGCTTCCAGCGCCGGCAAAAAATCCGCCTCGCCATGCGCTGCGATTATCTCGGCCGGCCGGTCGAAAACGAGCTGCCGCGCGGTCTCGTCGTTCCTGAAAATTGCAAAGGGCAGGGGCAGGGACATAAGGCTCGGATGCTGCGGTCACCAGCGATCGATCTATATGGGGGCTCGACCGTGCGCAATCGAGGGAACGGCGTCTCAAGACGCAAAGGCGCGGCGGCAAAAACAAAAGCGGCGCCAGTGGGCGCCGCCTTGTTCAAGATGCCGCCTGCGATGGATCAGGTGTTGCTGGCTTCTCCCGCGGTCGGGAAGCGGCGCGCAAATTCCTTTTCGTCGCCGGCGGCAAGCAGTTTCGCCTGCTCGATCCAGCGTTCACGTTCGATACGGCCGTCGAAATTCAACGTCGCCTCGATCCGCTTGACATCGTCGGGCGTCCAGGCGGCGATCTGGGCATAGGTCGTGACCCCAAGCCCTTTGAGCAGCCGCTCGCTGGTCGGGCCGATGCCGATCAGGCGACGCAGATCGTTGGCTTTGCCTGGGGCAGTGGCTGTTGCCTTGCCGGTCGCGGCTTTCTTTGCAGCTGGCGCGGCCTTGCTTGCCGCCGGCGCAGCCTTGCTTGCCGCTGGCGCGGCGCTCGCTTTCGATGCAGGCGGTTTCGGTGTTGCCGCTTTCGCGGCACTTGCGCGTGGCGCGGTCGCGGCCTTCGCCGTTGCAGATTTCTTCGGCGCCGGTTTGGCCGGTGCGGATGTCGACATCAGCGTTGACGGCGCCTGCATCGTCGCCTTGGTCGCGCCGGTCTTGGCGGCTGGCGCCTTGGCTGTTACCGCCTTCGCGGTTGGCGCCTGGGTGGTTTTCGCCTCGCCCAGCCGGCGTTCGAGATCGGCGCGGGCGCGGCCGCATGCATCCAACTCACCGGTCAGACGGTCGCTATCGGCCCGCAATCTGTCGCGTTCGCTGCGCGTGCGGTCTAGATCGCCGCGCAAACTGTCGAGTTCGCCACGCAGGCGTCCCCAAATGAACCAGCCAACCAACACACCTACCAGGAACGCCAGGAGCATGTAGAAAAAAGTGCCCATTGTCTTTCTCTCTCCAGTCCGATCCGTCCGCCCTGGCCTGTAGAGCCATGACCTCGGCGAAGGACCATTCGATGGTGGTTCCGCAATTTGCAGAACAGCCGGCTTCGATCGAGCCGTCGGCGACCGGTTTGCCCCTGGCCAACAGCCGTTGTCGCATCCGCCGACACGCATGACCGGTCGGGATTTTCCGACCGGACCCATTCATGCCCGGCTGAGCTTGAGGGCGGACGCTATCATACAGCTTACGGGAATCTAACGGAAAACTTCCATGGAAAGTTATTTAAGAACAAATATCCAAAACAAGAATAGAACCATCGCCAATATGCATTGCAGCTAAACTGTTCTGGAAAACCCAGTCATCCGGTGTTGCGCATCACCCAGTGTTGCGCATCAATTGTCCAGTGCTTCCAGCTCGTCGATCAGTCCGCTGATCACGCTAAGCCCGATTTGCCAGAAGGCAGGGTCGGCCGCGTCGAGGCCGAATGGTGCCAGAAGCTCGGAATGATGCTTGGTGCCGCCGGCGCGCAGCATGGCAAAATATTTCTCCTGAAAGCCGCGCTCGGCGTTCTGGTAGACCGCGTAGAGCGAGTTCACCAGGCAATCGCCGAATGCATAGGCATAGACGTAGAAAGGCGAGTGGATGAAATGCGGGATATAGGTCCAGAAAATCTCGTACCCTTCGCGCAGCTTGATCGCCGGCCCGAGGCTTTCCGCCTGCACTTCCAACCAGAACTGGCCGAGCTTGTCGGAGGTCAGTTCGCCGCTCCTGCGCTCGGCATGCACTTTGCGCTCGAACTCGTAGAAGGCGATCTGGCGCACGACCGTGTTGATCATGTCCTCGACCTTCTGGGCGAGCATGGCCTTGCGTTCGCGCTTGTCGGTGGTCTGCTCGAGCAGCGAGCGGAAGGTCAGCATTTCGCCGAACACCGATGCGGTTTCGGCCAGCGTCAGCGGCGTCGATGCCATCAGGGCGCCCTGGCCGCCGGCCAGCACCTGGTGCACGCCGTGGCCGAGCTCGTGCGCCAGCGTCATCACGTCGCGCGGCTTGCCCATGTAGTTGAGCAGCACATAGGGATGCGCCGAAGGCACGGTCGGATGCGCGAAGGCGCCAGGCGACTTGCCGGGTCTCACCGGTGCATCGATCCAGTTGCGGTCGAAGAAAGTTCTGGCGATCTCCGCCATGTCGGGCGAAAAGCGCTGGTAGGCGGAAAGCACGGTGTTCTTGGCCTCGTCCCAGCCGATGACCGCCTGTGGGGTCTCGGGCAATGGCGCATTGCGGTCCCAGTGGTTCATCACCTCCATGCCGAGCCAGCGCGCCTTCATCGCGTAATAGCGATGCGACAGGCGTGGATAGGCGTCGCGAACCGCGGCGGCGAGTGCATCCACCACGCTGCGTTCGACACGGTTGGCGAGGTGGCGGGAATCGGCAATGTCCTCGAAGCCGCGCCAGCGGTCAGAAATCTCCTTGTCCTTGGCCAGCGTGTTGGTGACCAGCGTGAAGACGCGCAAATTCTTGCGGAAGGTCGTGGCCAGCGCCTCGGATGCCCGGCGACGCACCTCGCCGTCGGCATCCTGAAGGCGATTGAGTGCCGGCTCCAGCGTCAGCTCCTCGCCGTCGACGTCGAAGCGCAAATCGGTCATCGTCTCGTCGAACAGGCGGTTCCAGGCCCCGCGCCCGGTGATCGATTTTTCATGGAAGAGCTGCTCGATGCGGTCTTCGAGCTGATAGGGCTTGTCCTTGCGCAGATCGAGCACCCAGGGCCGGTAATGGGCGAAGGCCGGATCGGCGGCGAGTGCGGTTTCGATCGCGCTATCGTCGATGAGATTCAGCTCGAGCGCGAAAAACAGCAGGTGCGCGCTGGCATCGGTCATCTTTTCCTGGATGTCGCCATAGAGCTTGGCGCGCTGCGGATCCGACGTGTTGCCGGCATAGACAAGCCCGGCATAGGAGACGATGCGGCCGATCAGCTCCTCCAGCGCTTCATAGGCCTGAAGCGCCTCGCCAAGCCTGCCGGCGCTGCCACGCCCGGCCTCGGCGGCGAGCGTGCCTTTCCAACGGCTCTCGAAGGCGATGGCATCGACGGCGGCCTTGGCGATGTCGCGCTTCAACTCGGGCGCTTCCATGCCCGAATAGAGATCGGCCAGATTCCATTCCGGCAGGTCGCCAAGCTGCGCCACGCCCTGACCGGGCGCCGCCGCCAGCTTTCGAGCAAAAACCATGCGCATTGCCGATCCTTCCAGACACAAAAATTCGAGGAAACGAGAAGCCGGTCAAATCCTAAGGAATTCATTCACCGGGTTTTTTGAAAGCTTATTTAGAACCCTGTGCCAAGATGATCCATAGGGCGCATTCTCGGGCGGGCACGGTCGGATCAGTCATGGCAGCTTCCATACTCATAGTCGATGACGATCCCGTGCAGCGCAGGCTTCTCGAGGCGGCGGTGACGAAATTCGGCCACACCGCGATCGTCGCCGATGGCGGCGAGGCGGGTCTCGAGTTTGTCGACGGACCCAATGCGCGCGACGTGTCGGTGGTCATCCTCGACCTTATGATGCCCGGGCTCGACGGCATCGGCGTGCTGAAGGCGATGCGCGAGCGTGGCATCCACATTCCCGTCATCGTGCAGACCGCGCAGGGCGGCATCGAAACCGTCGTTTCGGCAATGCGTCACGGCGCCTTCGACTTCGTCGTCAAGCCGGCCTCCCCCGACAGGCTGCAGGCGTCGATCGGCAACGCCCTCAAGGTCGAAGCGCTCGAAGGCGAAGTGAAGCGCTCGTCACGACAGCGTGGCGGCCATCTGACATTCAAGGACATGATCACCCACAGTCCGGCGATGGATCGGGTGATCCGGCTCGGCCGCAAGGCGGCGGCGTCCAACATTCCGATCCTGATCGAAGGTGAATCCGGCGTCGGCAAGGAACTGGTGGCGCGCGCCGTCCAGGGCAGCGGCGACCGCCGCTCGAAACCCTTCGTCACCGTCAATTGCGGCGCCATCCCCGACAATCTGGTCGAATCGATCCTGTTCGGGCACGAGAAGGGCTCGTTCACCGGCGCCACCGAAAAACATACCGGCAAGTTCGTCGAAGCGCACACCGGCACGCTGTTCCTTGACGAAATCGGCGACCTGCCGCTCGACGTGCAGGTCAAGCTGTTGCGCGCCGTACAGGACGGCGAGGTCGATCCGGTTGGCGGGCGCTCGACCGTCAGGGTCGACATCAGGCTGATCTCGGCAACCCATCGCAACCTGCTGCAGCAGGTCAAGGACGGCAAGTTCCGCGAGGATCTGTTCTACCGGCTGAACGTCTATCCGATCTTCGTGCCGCCATTGCGCGACCGTCGCGACGACATCCCCTATCTGGTCGAGCACTTCATGGAGAAGGTGGCACCCGCCGATCCGCGCCACCGCCTGCGGGGCATCTCGGCTGCGGCGCTTGTCATGCTGCAGGCCTATGATTGGCCGGGCAATATAAGGCAGCTCGAAAATGCCGTCTTCCGGGCTTCGGTGCTTGCCGACGGCGACATGCTGACCGAAGAAGAGTTCCCGCAGATCCGGGCGCAGGTCGAGGGCACGGTCAATCTCGATGCGGGTATCGCCTTGCCCAATTCAGTGGGGCCAGCTTCAGGGTGGCCAGCTTCTGGAGTGGCTTCGGGCAGCCAGCCGCGTGATAACGTCCCGGCCGCCGTCGGCGTCGCCGCGGCCGAGCCCGATGCACCGGCCAGGCCTCGTTTCGGCACGCTGCGGGCGCTCGACGAGCGCGGCAATGTGCGTGCGCTGGCCGACGTCGAACTCGAAATGATCAAGCTCGCCATCGATCACTATAACGGCCAGATGAGCGAAGTCGCCCGCCGCCTCGGCATCGGCCGGTCGACGCTCTACCGCAAGCTCAAGGAATACGGCATCGACCCGGAAACCGGCCGCGTCGAACGGCTCGCTTCCTGAGTCACAGGGCCAAGCCGGTTCTCATCCGGACATCATTCCACGCAACTGCGCCTCGAAATGATGTGTTCGCCACAGTGTTCACGTATTAAGGCGGACGGTAACAGATCGTGTTTCGAGCTGGCGCCAAAACATGATCTAAACCAGCGGTTTACCAAGATATCCTGCGCAATATTTTTGGCGGGATATCGCCACCGTGTTACCGCATTTCGGCTTCAATAAGCGATGATTAACCATTAGGATCGATATTCGGGTGCACACACCTCGCATCCGTTTGGTCAAATCCGGGGACAAAACGGCAGCCTGCAAGGCCTTTTGATTTGAGCAGAATCGAACGACACGAAAACGGGCGGCATTATCACATGAGCGTCTGGCCGAGATGGCTGGCAGCGGTGATTGTTGCCGTCGGGTTCCTTGCAGCGGCGGCAACCGGCGCCAGCGCCGAGACACGTTCGCTGAAGCTCTATCATCTCCACACGCATGAAAAGGCGGAGATCGTCTACAAGCGTAATGGCCGCTACGACCAGGCGGGCTTGCGAAAGATCAACATCATCCTGCGCGACTGGCGCCGCAACGAGCCGACCAAGATGGATCCGCGCCTGCTGGACCTGGTCTGGGAAGCGTATCGGGAGAGCGGCGCCACCGATTACATCCAGGTCGTCTGCGGCTATCGTTCGCCGGCCACGAATTCGATGCTGCGCAGCCGCAGCAGGGGCGTCGCCGAGAAGAGCCAGCACATGCTCGGCAGGGCGATGGATTTCTACATTCCTGGCGTCCCATTGAAGAAGCTGCGTGACATCGGCCTCAGGATGCAGGGCGGCGGCGTCGGCTACTATCCCAGCTCCGGCTCGCCCTTCGTGCATATGGATGTCGGCAATGTGCGCCACTGGCCCGGCATCAGCCGCCAGGAACTGGCGCGCGTGTTCCCCAACGGCAAGACGCTGCATGTGCCGAGCGACGGCAAGCCGCTGCCTGGTTATCAACAGGCGCTCGCCTCCTACAAGGCCCGCAAGGGCGCCGGCGCGCCGGCCATCGAACTGGCCAGCGCAAGCAGCGGCGGCAAGAAATCCCGCGGGTTCCTGGCAGCCTTGTTCGGCGGCGGCGACGACGAGGCGGACGACAGCGCCGATGTGGCGATGGCCGAGCCAGCACCAAAACCCCGTAACGTGAAGCCGGCGCCGTCCGCCAAGAGCAGCAACCTGCCTGGTATTGCTATCGTCGCGCCTCAGGATGCCAAGCGCGCCGAGATACCGGAAGTCGCCGATGCTCCGGCGCCTGCGCCTGAACCGGAGAACGACACGCCGGAGACGATCATCGCGGCATTGCCGGCGCGCAGCATTCCGCTGCCGGATTTTGCTCCGCGTCCGAAGACGGACGTCGGCGCCCAGCCGCCTGAGAACGTTCCGTTCGGCGTGGCGGATGCGGCTGGATCGACTGAACAGGCGGTGGCGACCGCGCAAGCGCCGGCAAGCGTGGCGCCGGCAAATGTTCCGTTCGGCATAGCAGACCCGTCTGCCGCGGCCGGCCCGGTGCAGGTCGCGGCAAACAACATTCCCGTGCCGAGCTGGCGGCCCGATCATTCGCTGCCGGCCGATCTTTCGCCGGCTAGTCTTGCGCCGCAGGACAAGCAAGTGTTGCTGGCGCTGGCGAGTGCGGCCGAGCGGAGCAACACCGCCACCGACGCATTCTCGGTGTTGCCGTCGGCGCGGCCCGACAGTTCCCAGCCCGACGAGGTCAAGGCCGTTCTGGAAAGGGTCAGCGCGACCGACGAATACAAGGTCGCGTCGCTTTCCGAGCAAGCATCGGTGTTCGAGGAACCGGCGAGCGACGACGGGGCATCGAGCGACGGGGCATCGCCGCGCGAGGCCATCGTTGCCCGCCCGGCCGGCTCCGATCCGGCCGCCGTCATCGGTGCAGGCGTGAAGACCACACGCAAGGAACCCAGGGCCACCGCCCGCGACCTGAAGCCCGGCCCCAAGCCGGTGGTGGTCGCCGCCGCGCCGCAGGCCGCCCGGTGGGCGCTGCACAGCGGTGAGTATGTCGCAACCGTTTCAGATGCGACAACGGCGCCGCGCTACGCCTACGACTTCGTCCGTACGGCACCGAGCGAGGTCTATACGATAGGCTTCCAGCCGGGCAACGAGATGGCCGACGCAAACCGGTTCACCGGCAAAGCCGTCAAGTTCATGTCGGTTGCCCGCTTCAAGACCGAGTAGGCCGCGCTGGGCAAATATCGTAAAGGCTGCGCTGGCACCCCGCGCGGCCTCCACCGCCGGCACTGGCTTCCTTCATCCAGGGATGCTAACCAGCGGTCGGCATTCTCCCGCTTCGTCTAATGGTAGGACAGCGCCCTTTGAAGGCGTGAATCGTGGTTCGAGCCCATGAGCGGGAACCAGCCGGCGAACCGGATCGGCCAGATCGGCGGCGGCTTTTGATGCAGAAGACGTTATCGCCCGAGCTTGCTCGCGGCGCGTGCCAAGGCTTCGATCTCGTCCCATTTGCCGGCCTTGACCAGCTCGTCCGGCGCCACCCAGGAACCGCCGACGCAGATGACGTTGGGCAGGCTGAGGTAGTCGGCGGCGTTCTTGCCGGTGATACCGCCGGTCGGGCAGAATTTCACGTCGGCAAGCGGCGAGGCGAAAGCCTTGAGCGAGGCAATGCCGCCCGACTGTTCGGCCGGGAAGAATTTCAGAAAGCGCAGACCGGCTTCGCGGGCGGCCATGACCTCTCCCGGCGTGATGGCACCGGGCAGCAACGGCACGTCGCTGTCCTTGGCTGCCGCGAGAAGCTCGCGGGTGATGCCGGGGCTGACGATGAACTTCGAACCGGCGGCCGCCGCCTCGCCGAACTGGCGGGCGTCCAGGATGGTGCCGGCGCCGACGACCGCGTCTTCGACCTCGCCTGCCACCCGGCGGATCGCCTCCAGCGCGTCGGCGGTGCGCAGCGTGATCTCGATCACCGGCAGGCCACCGCTGGCCAGCGCCCGGGCCAGCGGCACCGCGTCGGCAGGATTGGCGATCTTCAGCACCGGTATGACCGGCTGGCCGTTGAGGAGCGACAGGAGCTTTTCGGTCGTGCTGGGCATTCGTCGTCTCTCCTCTGTTGATCAAGTCGACCGGTTAGCAGAAGGCGGTTTTTCTGTCCACGAAACGCGGCGTGTCGCGATGTCACGCGTGGTGTTCGAAACCTTCCGCGATCAGACCGCTCCCGGCTCTGCCTTGATCCGGCTGTCGTGAGCGTTTAGTGGCTTGGTGATGACACTTCCCAGCCAAGCCTTCCGCGTTGCCGCGCTTTACCGCTTCGCCCGGCTCGACACCTTCGAGGCGCTGCGCGCGCCGCTCGCCGCCTTCTGCTGCGCACGCGGCATCAAAGGCACGCTGCTGTTGGCGCGTGAGGGCATCAACGGCACGGTCGCCGGCAGTGAAACGGCAATCGCCGCGCTCATCGATCATCTCGAATCCATCGACGGTCTCGCCGGCCTCGAGATCAAATACAGCAGCGCAGCAACGATGCCGTTCCACCGCATGAAGGTGCGGTTGAAGCGCGAGATCGTCACCATGGGCGTGGACAATATCGATCCGGCGGCAGGTGCAGGCACCTATGTTGCGCCGGCCGACTGGAATGCACTGATCTCGGATACGGGTACCATCGTCATCGACACGCGCAACGCCTACGAGGTGTCGCTCGGCACCTTCAAGGGCGCTGTCGATCCTACCACCAACAGCTTCCGCGAATTCCCGGCCTGGGTCGAGCAGCATCGGCATGAGCTCGAGGGGCGCAAGGTCGCCATGTTCTGCACCGGCGGCATACGCTGCGAGAAGGCGACGGCCTATGTGAAGTCGCTCGGCTTCGAGGATGTGTTCCACCTCAAGGGCGGCATTCTGAGATATCTCGAGGACGTCCCCGCCGAACAGAGCCTGTGGCAAGGCGAATGCTTCGTTTTCGACGAGCGCGTTTCGGTATCGCACGGGCTGCTCGAAGGCGACGCCGAACTCTGCCGCGCCTGCCGGCATCCGCTGGCCGCAGAAGACCGGCTGTCGCCGGAATATGCCACCGGCATCTCATGCCCGCATTGCTTCGACGCCCGCTCGGACGAGGATCGCGCCCGCTACGCCGAGCGCCAGCGCCAGGTCGAGCTGGCGCAAGCGCGCGGCGATCGTCACATCGGAAGTTAGCTTCACGTTAAGCAACTTCACGTCAAGCAACAGAGAAACGATCGATGACCCACAGCCATGTCCCGTCGTTCTGCCGGCGCGCGACCTCGGTGGTGATGGTGCCGTCGGGAAGCCGGGTCGAGGTGAGCGCCAGGTCGCCATTGATGACAGCCGGGCGCTGATCTCCGGACTGAAATTTTCGGCCGGTTGCGGTGATCTCCGCGAACAGCCCCCGGATGGCTTCGCGGCCGAACGTCAGTTGTCCGCCACCGCTGTCGATGACGGCATGCTGCTCGAAAAGCGCTGCCATGCCGTCAATGTCTCCGACCCATTGCCGTGAAATCAGCAGGCGCTCCAGTTCCTGGGGATCGCGTGCCGGCTGGCGGTCTGTCTCATCGGTCATGCCAGGCTCCTCCCAAGCGACATGCCGCGACATTAGTCGAAGTCGGGGGCGGTTTCGACACGTCCAATGTCCAGAGCGTCGCGTGTTTTTTGGGCACGGAAGGAGGCTGCAGCACTTTGATTTCCGCGTGAAATCCCAGCAGATGTCGGTGCGAGGTCATGCGTGGCAGCGGGCAAAACGATGCACCCCGTCATTGTAATGTCAAACTGCGGGACCTAGGTCTTCGACGTGCAAACCTGCCCGCGCACCTTCGGCCGGGCCAATTCTGGAGGCATAGATGTTCGATCCCAAGAAGCTCCTCGACGATCTGCTCGGCTCGCAAATTCCCGGCACCGGATCGACCGTCCGCGACAAGGCCGGGCAGGCGGTGCAGATGGCCAAGGACAATCCGCTTGCAGCCGGTGCGCTGGCCGCGGTGCTGCTCGGAACCGGCCCCGGCCGCCAGGTCACCGGTGCGGCGGTGAAGCTTGGTGGGTTGGCTGCGATCGGTGGCCTCGCCTACAAGGCCTACCAGAACTACAAGAACGGCAACGCGCCGGCCGAGACGCAAGCTGCAGGCGAACCGGAATTGCTGCCGCCGCCGGCCGATACCGCCTTCCATCCGTCGCAAGCGCCGCAGGGCGAAGACGAATTCACGCTGACGCTGGTCAGGGCGATGATCTCGGCGGCGAAGGCCGACGGCCACGTCGATGACGAAGAGCGGCAGAAGATCGCCGGCAAGCTCAGCCTCGCCGGCGTCGGCGCCGAAGCGGAGAAATTCCTGATGTCGGAACTCGAGGCGCCGCTCGATCTGGATGTGCTGATCGCCGGCGCCAAGACCGATGCGCAAAAGCTGGAACTCTACACCGCCTCGCGTCTTGCCATCGATCCGGACACGCGGGCCGAACGCGGCTATCTCGACCTGCTTGCCGGCCGTCTCGGCCTGCCGGACGCGCTGGTCGATCATGTCGAGGCGACGGTGACGGCGGCGAAGGTGCCGGCAACGGGCAGCACGGCCAAGCCGGTGAGCGGTTCGCGCTGGTAGCTTGGGGGAGGAGCCTCGGAGAGCTCGGCGGCATTCGCGTTAGCTTCTCGTTAATCCGGTGGGCGCATGATTTCAGGCAGTCGGATCGGCTTTCCTCCTCCCAAGCCCGGTTCGGATCAGGGGCGGTCGCCAATGACCGCCCTTTTTGTGAGCACAGGCTTTGCGCCGGCTTGCCATGGTTCCCGTCATTTGCGATGCCTCGTCCCTTTCAGGGAGTACAGCCATGACCGACTCTAAAACCGCCATCGTAACCGGCGCCGGCACGGGCATCGGCAAAAGCGTCGCCACGGCGCTGCTCAAGGCCGGCTGGAACACGGTCTTCTGCGGTCGCCGCAAGCCGGTGCTGGAGGATGCGATCGCCGCGGCCGGGCCGACGCAGGCCAAGGCATTGGCCTTCGCCTGCGACATCAGCAAGGCCGATCAGGTCGACGATCTGTTCGAGACGGTGGCTGCGGCTTTCGGGCGCGTCGACCTGCTCTTCAACAATGCCGGCACGAGCTACAAATCGACGTTGATCGACGACATCCCGGTCGACGTGTGGAACGACATCGTCGGGGTCAATCTCACCGGCTCGTTCCTGTGCGCCCGCGCCGCCTTTGGCGCCATGCGCAGGCAGCGGCCGATGGGTGGCCGCATCATCAACAACGGCTCGGTGTCGGCCTACGCGCCGCGGCCGGGCTCTGTGCCTTATACCGCGACCAAGCACGCCATTACCGGACTGACCAAGACGCTGGCGCTGGACGGCAGGCCCTTCGACATTGCTTGCGGCCAGATCGACATCGGCAACGCCTTGACCGACATGGCGCAAGCGATGACGGTCGGTGTGCCGCAGGCCAATGGCTCCATCGCCGCCGAAGCGGTGATGGACGTCGAGCGCGTCGCCGATGCCGTCCTCCATATGGCCAGCCTGCCGCTCGACGCCAACGTCCTGTTCATGACCGTGATGGCGACGAAGATGCCATTTGTCGGGCGAGGCTAAATTAGTCTCAACCCGGTCCTAAATCAGGGCCGGGTGACCGGAAGCGGCACGCCGGGTAAATATAGCGAAATCGGGCGGATTTCGTAGACGGCGGTCGGATTGACGCGGCGAAGGTCGCGCGCAATGTCGATGGCGGCGTCACGGTTGGCGCAGTCGACGACATAGAGCCCCAGCAATTGTTCCTTGGTCTCGGCAAAGGGGCCGTCGATAACCATTCCGGTGCCTGGCCCGCGCAAGGTGCAGGCGTCTTGTGTCGCGCCGAGCCGGGCCGCCGGCCCAAGGGTGCCTTGCCGGTAGAGCCGATCGTTGATCTGGAGAAGATCGGTCATCAGCGCCGCATCCTGCTCAGGCGTCAGTGCCGTAATCGCTTCTTCCTCGTGATAGGCAAGAATGGCATAGAACATCTGGCGTCTCCTTTCGTCGTCCTCACTTCGCCAGGAACGCCTCGATCCGCTCCAGCGCGCGCAGGATGTTCTCCTCGGAATTGGCATAGGACAGCCTGACATAGCCTTCGCCGAGAATGCCGAAATCGGGGCCGCCGATCAGCGCCACGCCGGCGTCCTCGAGCAGCGCCGAGGCGAGCTTCTTGGCCTTCCAGCCGGTCTTGGAAACATTGGGGAAGGCATAGAAGGCGCCTTTCGGCGTAATGCAGGAAACGCCGGGCAAGGCATTCAACCCCTCGACCACGACCTTCCTGCGGCGGTCGAAGGCGCGCATCATCTTGTCGACATCGTCCTGCGGGCCGTCGATGGCGGCTATGCCGGCATACTGGCTCGGTGCGTTGACGCAGGACCAGCAATTGACCGCCAGCTTGCGCACCTTGTCGTAGAGATGCGCGCCCTTGTCGCCATTCGGCCAGATCGACCAGCCCATGCGCCAGCCGGTCATCGCCCAGGTCTTCGACCAGCCGTTGAGCACGATCAGCCGGTCACGGATTTCGGGGAAGGCGAGCAGCGAACAGTGCGTCTCGCCGTCATAGGTCATCACGTCGTAGATCTCGTCGGAGAGGATGGCGACGTCCGGGTGCGCTTGCAGCCCCCTGACCAGCTTTTCGATCTCGGCGCGAGGCGTGACGCCGCCGGTCGGATTGGCGGGCGAGTTGAGGATCAGCAGCCTAGTCTTCGGGGTGATCAGCGCCAAGGTCTCCGCAGCCGAAAAGGCAAAGCCGTTCTCCTCGCGCATCGGCACCGGGATGGGGGCAGCACCGGTGAACTCGATCATCGAGCGGTAGATCGGAAAGCCGGGATCGGGATAAAGAATTTCGGCGCCCGGCTCGCCGAACATCAGGATGGCCGCGAACATGGTCGGCTTGCCGCCGGGCAGGATCATCACCGCTTCGGGCGAGACTTCGACGCCGGTAGTGGCCAGCGTGCGGCGGACCACCGCTTCGCGCGTCGCCAGCAGGCCGTTGGCCGGCGTATAGCCGTGATGGCCGTCGCGCAGCGCCTTGATCGCGGCCTCGACGATATGCTGCGGCGTCTTGAAGTCGGGCTGGCCGATGCCGAGATTGACGATGTCGCGGCCCTGATGGGCAAGTGCCGTGGCGCGCGCCAGCACCGCGAACGCATTTTCCTCGCCGAGGCGATCGAAGGCCGAAATCGTGTGGAGCATTTTTCCTGTCCGTGTGGTTCTTTCAGCGAGCGTGCGTTTTTGTGAGCGTCCGCCCGCAAAAGTCAAACGGATTGGAGTTTTCGGTGTCGGAAAATCTCAAGAATTGGCAACCGCGCCCGCGGCCCGAACGCAAGGTGCTGGAGGGGCGCACTGTCAGGCTGGAGCCGCTCAACGCCGAAAAGCACGGCGACGGCCTGTTTGAGGCCTCGTCGGTGGCCGATGTCGACGGCCGCTTTGCCTGGCTGCCAGACTACCCGCCGGAGAGCCGCGCTGCCTTCCAGCCATGGCTGAACAAGGCGGAAGCCAGCGAAGACCCGCTGTTCTTCACGGTCATCGACAAGGCCAGCGGCAAGATCGCCGGGCGCCAGACGCTGATGCGCATCGACGCCACCTACGGCGTCATTGAGATCGGCAACATCTATTGGGGCCCGCTGATCTCGCGAAAGCCGGCGGCGACGGAAGCGCAGTTCCTGTTCATGAAGTACGTCTTCGACGAGCTTGGCTACCGCCGCTACGAATGGAAATGCAACAACCGCAACGAGCCGTCGAAGCGCTCGGCGGAACGTTTCGGCTTCAAGTTCGAGGGCATTTTCCGTCAGCATCTTGTGGTCAAGGGCGAAAACCGCGATACCGCGTGGTATTCGATCATCGACAAGGAATGGCCTGATCTGCGCAGAGCCTATGAGGCGTGGCTCGATCCGGCCAATTTCGACAGCGATGGCCAGCAGAAGCGGCGGCTCGAGGATTTTCGCGCCGAGTTCGGCGCCTGACTATGATCCCGAAAAGTGGAATCCGGTTTTCGGAAAAGATCATGGTCAAATAAAAAGATAGTGCCTCCATCCCGATTCTGCCGGGATGGACCAGGCTCTAGCAGGAGCTCATAGATGGCGCATTCCCACGACCATGCTGCGCAGGGCCACGACCACAGTCACGGTGCCGGGCATGTGCACGGCTCGACCGACAAGAAGCGCGTGCTGATCGCGGCCTGCCTGACCGCCGGCTTCATGGTCGCGGAGACGCTGGGCGCCATCTTCACCGGTTCACTGGCGCTGCTGGCGGATGCCGGCCATATGCTTGCCGATTGCGTCGCGCTCGGCCTTGCCTGGTATGCCTTTCACCTTGCGAGCCGGCCGGCGACCGTGCGCCTCACCTACGGCTTCGGCCGGGTCAAGACGCTGGTCGCCTACACCAACGGCATCGCCATCTTCGCCATCGCGCTGTGGATCGTCTACGAGGCTTGGGGCCGCTTGCAAGCGCCGGCTCCGGTGCTCGGCGGGCCGATGCTGGTCGTCGCGATCGCCGGCCTGCTGGTCAATCTCGGCTCGTTCTACGTGCTGCATGGCGGCGACCGCGATAGCCTGAACATGCGCGGCGCCATCCTGCACGTTCTCGGGGACCTGCTAGGCTCGGCCGCGGCGATCGTGGCGGCGCTGGTGATCCTGGCGACGGGCTGGACGCCCATCGATCCGATCCTATCGGTGCTTGTCGCGCTGCTGATCCTGTCCACGGCCTGGTCGCTGATGCGCGAGGCCGCCCACGTCCTGCTCGAAGGCGTGCCGGCAAGCCTCGACCGCGACCTGATCGCCAGGGACATCGAAGGCTCGATCAAGGGCGTGCGCGAGGTGCATCACATGCATGTCTGGTCGATCGACGGTTCCAGCAACATGGCGACGTTGCATGCCTGCCTCAATGACGGCGTCGACGCGCATATGGCGGTCAGCGCGATCAAGAAGCGGCTTGCGGCGGAACATGGCATAGCCCATGCCACGGTCGAACCGGAATTCGGCCGATGTGCCGACAGCCATGAGCATGATGACGAGCACGATCATGCGCATGATACGGCACCGCACCGCGGCCATTATCACTGACTTCGGGAGTTCTGGGCATTGGCAACGATTGACATGAACTCTCGCCACCCTGGCGCCGCGTGATGGACCGCGACACCCGCAATGCGGCGATCGGCGCCGCCTGGGTTTTGCTGCTGTTCGGCATCGCAGCCTATTATCTTCCAACCGTGATGCTGGCGGTCGGCAAGGTCTCGACGGTTCTTGCCGGCGTCGTCGCGGCGATCTTCATGGGGGCAATCTTCGTGGTGTTCTGGCTGCGTAGCCGCAGCCAGCGCAAAAAGGGAAAGTGACATGCGCATTCTGATTACCGGCGCGGCAGGCATGGTCGGCCGCAAGCTCATCGCCAGGTTGGCCAAGGACGGGACGCTCGGCGGCCGCAAGATCGCCGCGCTCGATCTTCACGATATCGTGCCGCCGCAAGCGCCGGTGCTCGAAGGTGTCAGCATTACCCTCCACACCGGCGATCTTGCCGCGCCCGGCGCGACGGCAAATCTGGTCGCGCCGCGCCCCGACGTGATCTTTCATCTCGCCGGCGTGGTGTCGGGCGAGGCGGAGGCCAATTTCGATCTCGGCTACCGCGTCAATCTCGACGGCACAAGGGCGCTGTTCGATGCCATCCGCTTGGCCGCCTATACGCCACGCGTCGTCTTCACCTCGTCGATCGCCGTGTTCGGCGCACCGTCTCCCGACATCATTCCGGACGAGTTCCACCCGACGCCGCTGACCTCCTACGGCACGCAGAAGCTGATCGGCGAGGCGCTGCTTGCCGACTATACGCGCCGCGGTTTCTTCGACGGCATCGGCATCAGGCTGCCGACCATCTGCGTCAGGCCGGGAAAGCCGAACAAGGCGGCCTCAGGGTTCTTCTCGGGTATCATCCGCGAGCCGCTGAGCGGCCATGAAGCGATCCTGCCGGTGCCGCGCTCGGTCGTCCACACACACGCCAGCCCGCGTTCGGCGGTGAATTTCCTGATCCATGCGGCTCAGATCGACGGCAGTGCCGTCGGCCCGCGCCGCAACCTGACGATGCCGGGCGTCGCCGTCACCGTCGGCGAACAGATCGAAGCGCTGGAACGTGTTGCCGGCGCCAAGGCGGTGAAACTGATCCGCGAGGAGCCCGACGAGACGATCTGGGCGATCGTCAAGGGCTGGCCGACGCGCTTCGAGGCGCGGCGCTCGAGGGAGCTTGGCTTTGCGGCGGAGACGAGTTTTGATGAGATTATACGCGTCCATATTGAGGATGAGCTGGGCGGCAGGATTTAACGTGGCGCCGTCTTCCTTCTCCCCTTGTTGTGGGAGAAGGTGGATTGGCGCGCAGCGCCAAGACGGTTGAGGGGTGCTGGACGGAGCGCTGTTGGCGCCAAGCTGGAACACCCCTCATCCGTCGCCTTCGGCGACACCTTCTCCCACAAGGGGAGAAGGGAGAGTCGCGCCTGGACGTCACCCGCCGGTCGTCAGGCTGGCCGAGAGCAGCAGCAGGCCGAACAGGAAGACGAAGGCGGCGCCGCCGATCTCGACGAAGGAATGGATGCGGTTGCCCATGCGGCCATCGCCGGCGAAATACACCGCCCAGTTCTTGGCGGTCACCGCAAGCGTCGCCAGGGCCGAGACGGTGATTGCGGTGCCGAGCGCCATGGCCAGCACCGAAAGGATGCCGCCGAACCACAGCCCGTTCAGCAAGGCGAAGCTCAGCACGATCAGCGCGCCTGAACAGGGGCGGATACCGACGGCAGCCACCGCCGACCAGGCCGTGCGCCAATCGAAGCGATCACCGGAAAGCAGCGCCGGGTCGGGCGCATGCGAGTGTCCGCAGGTCTCGCAGACCTCGCCCGCCGCATGGCTGTGGTGATCGTGCGCAGCATGGGCGTGGTCGTGGGCGCCGTGATCGTGATGGTCATGCGCATGATCGTGGTGGTCATGCGCATCAAGCGCGTGGGAATGTGCCGCATGGGCATGTGAATGGGCGGCATGTGAATGGCCGGAATGTGAATGGCCGGCATGGGCAGCCGAGAGGCTGTAGCCCGGATTTGCGCCGAACAGGCGAAGGATGGCCGGGCCGGCCTTGCGCCACAGCAGCCAGGCGCCGAACAGAGTGACGAAGACATAGCTCATGATTTCGAGGAACCATGCGGCGTCTGTCATCGAGACAGCAGTGCCGCGCAGCAAGAAATAGGCGACCAGCATCACCACGATCGCGGTCAGCGCCTGCAGCAGGGCCGAGACGAAGGACAGCATGATGCCGCGCCGGAGCGCCACTTCATTGGCCACCATGTAGGAAGAGATCACCGCCTTGCCGTGACCGGGGCCGGCGGCGTGGAAAATGCCATAGGCAAAGGACAGGCCGATGAGCAGCCACAACTTGCTGCCGTCCTGGCGCATCGCCTTCATCGCGCCGGCAAGCGCATGATAGAATTCCTGCTGGCGCAGATTGATCCACATCAGGATGTGGGCGAACGGGCCGGTGGCGGTTGGAGCCATGCCGTCATTGGTGCCGATGCCGAGTGAACTCTGGGCGTGGGCGGTGCCGAGAAAGTGCGTCATCACAAAGGCGACGGCCAGAAGACCGAATGCCAAACGCAGGGACGGTTTGGTCACTGGATCTATCCTTCCGGCTGACAGGTCAGTTCAAGCTTGGTGGCAAAGATCTTGCTCATGTCGGTGCCTGTCGGATCGTTGAAGAAGGCCTCGGTCAGGGTCTTCTGGTTCTGGGCGATCGCCTCGTCCGGGTTCGGGCGGACAACCTTGCTGGTGCAGGTCGGCGGCAACCCATCGACCTGCAGATTGGCATCCTCGGTGAAATCGATCGCGGTGTAGAAGGTCGGGTCGTAGACGCCGATATCTATCTTGCCGCTCAGTTTGATCGGCACCTTCGGTTCAGATTCAAACAGGATGATCAACTGGTCATTGTCGAAATTGGCCATCAAATGAGGCGGCGGGGTCATTGCCACGTCCTTGCCGTCGACGGTGACGAGCTGGAAATAGTTGAACTCGGCAAGCGAGGCATGGACGGTGTCGGCGACATCCTTCAGCTCTTTGTCGTCGAGTTTCAGGTCGGAATTCTTGTCGAACTCCATCATCACCGTGCTCGAAAACAAATCATCGAAGCGCCAGACATGGCGCAATGCCTTCACAGTTTGGTGATCCGGGCCGAGGACCACTTCGAGGCGGGCTTCAGCGAAGACGTGGGGATGCACCTCAGCCGGTCCGACGGCGGCAAACGTCGCGGTCAAGGCCGAAGCCAGCATCATTGCTTGCCGTTTCAGGTGCATTCTCGGTCGCGATTCAATCGGCTTCGGTGAATTGCCGACAGTTACCAGAAAGCGGGCGAAAATGGGACCGCAACGCGGCTGAAAGCTCATGCGTTGTCCAGCGTCTTGAACCACTGCACCAGGAAGTCGACGAAAACGCGAACTTTTGCAGGCAGATAGCGCCGGTGCGGATAGACAGCAAAAATGCCGCCGCCGGGCAGAATGCGGTCATCCAGCGCAGTCACCAGCTTGCCGCTTTCGATGTCGGGCGCGGCGATAAAATCCGGCAGGATGGAAAACCCCAGTCCAGCCACGGCGGCCGCCCTCGCCGCCATCGGGCTGTTGACCTCGATCGGGCCGGAGACCGAAACACTCACCGTATCGGCACCGTCGCCCTTGAACGGCCAGTTGGTGAGCCAGCGGCCATTGGTGTCGATGATGCAAGGCACGCGGGCAAGGTCTTGCGCCCTGACCGGCATGCCGTGCTTGGCGATCAGTTCGGGAGACGCGCAAAGCCGTACCGAAAACGGCGCCAGGCGCCTGGCGATCAGTGAGGAATTTTCCAGCCGCGAAATGCGCACTGCCAGATCGAAACCCTCTTCGACCAGATCGACGAAGCGGTCGTCGAGATGAATGTCGAGCACGATGTCGGGATGCTGCTTGGCGAAGTCGATCAGCGATTGGCCGATCGGCGCGTCGGCAAAGGTGCGCGGCGCCGACAGCTTGATCCTGCCGCGCACGTCGCCGGAGGATTCGCGCACCGCATCGGCAAGGCTGTCGACCTCGCGCACGATCTCCGAGGCGCGCCGGTAATAGGTGTGGCCGGCTTCGGTCATCGAGAACTGCCTGGTGGTGCGGTTGAGCAGTAGCGCGCCGAGCTCGTCCTCCAGCTCGCGCACATATTTCGACAGCAGCGCCTTCGAGCGGCCGATCTTGCGTGCCGCCGCCGAAAAGCCTTCGGCCTCGACGACATCGATGAAGGCGCGCATGCGGGTCAGCGTATCCATGTCATGCGCCTCCTTGGTGGGCTGAAAGGATGCGGGCGGCGAGCGTAATCAACTGCCGGTCGCTGTTCTTCGGGCCGAGCAGCGAAAGACCGAACGGCGCCCCGCCGGTCTTGCCGAGCGGCAGCGTGATCTGCGGAAATCCAGACAGGCCGGAAAGACACAGCAATCTCAGCGCGCGCTCGCGATAGATCTGCAAATCATCAAATAATTCGGCCTTGAGCGGCGCGGCACCCGGAGCGGTCGGAAGCACAAGAACGCCGTCCTCGCCAAGCAGGTCGGTAAGCTCGAGGCGAAACGAAACGCGACGTTCCGTTTCGTGCTGCGCGGTTGCCGGGCCGACGGTCGCGCCATGCTCGAAGCGCTCCTTGACGCCGGGTCCCAGCATGCGGTCGCCGCCAGCGATCCAGGCGCCGTGGCTTTGCCAGGCTTCATAGCCTTGCAGCTTGCGGAAGCACCAATAAAGATCGTCGGTGGAATGCGACAGCGGGCCAACGCTGCGCGGCGCGCCCAGCACCGAAGCGACACTGCGGACCATGGCGCGATATTCCTCGGCCTCCAGCGGGCCGAGCACGAGGCTGTCCAGCGCGTCGAGGGCAAGAGGGCGTACCAGTTCGTGGCGGTGCGGATCGTCGCCGAGCAGCACCGTGCCGACCTTTTCGTAGGTGACGATATCCCTGGCAAACCAGCCGAACGTGTCCAGCGAAGGCGCCAGCGGCATGGCGCCGTCGAGCGAAATGCGGCCATGCGTGGTCCTGAGGCCGATCAGGCCGCAGAAGCTTGCCGGCGCACGGATCGAGCCGCCGGTGTCGGAGCCGGTGGCGATATCGGCCAGCCCGCCGGCGACTGCAGAAGCAGAACCCGAGGACGAGCCGCCGGTGACGCGGTCGGGTGCCGCCGGATTGATCGGCGATGGGAAATGCGCGTTCAGCCCCAGCAGGGAAAAGGCGAGTTCGTCGGTCTGCGTCTTGCCGACGAAGCGGGCGCCCGAATCAAGCAGCGTCTGGACGGCCGGCGCGGTGGCCGTGGCCGGCGAGGCTTCGCGGTATTTCTGCGGATTGCCGCAACCGGTGCGGTACCCGGCGACGTCGAAGATATCCTTGACGGCCAACCGCAAGCCGGCAAGCGGGCCGGATTGCGCATTGGTAACAGGGACTTGATCAAGATCGAGAAAAGCGTTCAGCGGGCCGCGAGTGCCTGTCATGCGTTCGATATCCGGGTGTGCTTGCCGCAGCATTGTTCTTCTGGTCCCGCAGCATTGTTCGATGCCACAAATTTTACAACCTGCGATACGATTTTTATTGATTGTGAAATCTTTCGATCTTATATCGCGCTTGCCCAAAGTCGCACGTGCCTGTGGGTGTCCGCCGATCCTCGAATGGTGAGGGCAATCGGTAAGGTAACTGGAGCCAACCCCTCCAGTCGGTTTAGCGGCCAACCGCCAACCGAGGACACCTTGAAGCAACGACGGTGCGGGCCTTTCTGGTGTTCTGCCGGTCGTCCAAAGACCGGGGTTACTGAAGAGGCACACCTTCATTGCCGGCAGTGCGGACGGGTCTCCCATCCAAGCCAAGGCAGACAAAGCGAACCGAGGCCGGGCAAGGCCAAGGTTCACCGCCGCGAGACGGCGCTTCATGGTTCCGGGGTCTCCACCGGCTGGTTCCATGGATTTCCGTCCCGCCTTTGTCCACCGCGTGTTCGCGAGGCCGAGAGCCCGCGTCCGCAAGCCTTTGTGCGCGCCGAAAGGCGCTGATGGAGAGACCCCGATGGCTACCCAGCGCATCCTTGACTTTCTCGCCACCCGACGTCCGAACGGCCCGTGCCTCGTCGTCGACCTCGATGTCGTGCGCGACAATTTCCGCGCCTTCGAGAAGGCGCTTCCCGATTCCAAGATCTACTATGCGGTGAAAGCAAATCCGGCGCCGGAAATCCTGCGCCTGCTTGCTGCGATGGGCTCGTCCTTCGACACCGCTTCCGTTGCCGAAGTCGAGATGGCGATGGACGCCGGTGCGCCGGCGGACCGCATCTCCTTCGGCAACACCATCAAGAAGGAGCGCGACATCCAGCGCGCCTACCAGCTCGGCATCCGGCTGTTTGCGGTGGACTGCGTCGAGGAGGTCGAGAAGATCGCCCGCGTCGCTCCCGGCGTCCGTGTGTTCTGCCGCGTCCTGACCGACGGCGAGGGTGCCGAATGGCCGCTGTCGCGCAAGTTCGGCTGTGTGCCGGCGATGGCGGTCGACGTGCTGCGCCATGCCAGGGCGCTCGGCCTCGACGCCCATGGCGTATCATTCCATGTCGGCTCGCAGCAGACCGACCTGACCGCCTGGGATCGCGCGCTGGCCGACGCCAAGAAGGTGTTCGCGACGCTGGCCGACGAAGGCATCGTGCTGAAGATGGTCAATATGGGCGGCGGCTTCCCGACCCGCTATCTCAGGGATGTGCCGGTGGCGCAGGCCTATGGCCAGGCGATCTTCTCGGCGCTCAGGAAGCATTTCGGCAACGCCATCCCCGAGACGATCATCGAGCCGGGCCGCGGCATGGTCGGCAATGCCGGGGTGATCAAGTCGGAGGTCGTGCTGATCTCGAAGAAGGCCGATAACGACAATGTGCGCTGGGTGTTCCTCGACATCGGCAAGTTCGGCGGTCTTGCCGAGACCATGGACGAGGCGATCCGCTATCCGATCGTCACCGCGCATGACGGCAGCGAGACCGCGCCTTGCGTGCTCGCCGGCCCGACCTGCGATTCGGCCGACGTGATGTACGAAAAGACGCCGTACCCGCTGCCCTTATCGCTGACCATCGGCGACGAGGTGCTGATCGAGGGCACCGGCGCCTACACGACGACCTACGCCTCGGTCGCCTTCAACGGCTTCGAGCCTCTCCGATCCTACGTGATCTGAGGCCTCGCAAGAGTTGCTCAGATCATCCCCGGTGGGCGCCTGTCGCCCGCCCGGGCTCGCCTGTGGAACAATCCGCTTGGGAAGGATCGCGGAAATGAACATTGCAGATCTCATCGTTGAAGGCGTGGGAATCTCCCCCCTCGAGGGGGAGATGGCCGCGAAGCGGCCAGAGGGGGTCGGTTCGACTGGACTCGGCCTCCTGCCGCAGATGGAGGCCGGCGCTTCACGCGCGACAACCCCCTCTGTCGCCTTCGGCGACATCTCCCCCTCGAGGGGGGAGATTGCGGTCGTCGCCGAAACCGCCGCCGACGTCCCGGCTCGCGAGGCTTTGCTCGATCGCGCCATGGGGCCGAAGCGCCGGAAGAAGTCGTCGGAAAAGCTGCGGCGCGGCCGCCGGCCTTCGGAGGGCCTGGCCTTTGTCGCGCGCGACGCGTCGGGCACTGTTGCCGGCACGGTGCGGCTGTGGGACGTGGTGCTGGGCGAGGGCAGCACGGCAGCGCTGCTGCTCGGCCCGCTTGCGATCGACCCGGCGCTGAAAAATGCCGGCATCGGCTCGGCGCTGATGCGCCATGCGGTCACTGAGGCCGAGCGGCTTGGCCATGCGGCGATCCTGCTGGTCGGCGACGCGCCCTATTACGAGCGCTTCGGGTTTTCGGCCGCAAAGACCGGCTCGCTGGCCATGCCGGGGCCTTACGAGCGGCACCGCCTGCTGGCGCGGGAACTGGTTGTCGGCGCACTCGACGGCGCGCAAGGCACGCTGAAGGCGGCAGGGCGCAAGCTGAAGGCGCAGAGACTGCCGCTCGCTGCCTGATGGTTCGAAGCAAGCCGCCCGCCATCGTGCGGCGGCTTGTTTCACCTCAAGCGATCAGCCGATCAGTTGGCTGAGCGCCATGGCGACGCTCATGTCGCCTTCGACCTTTATCTTGCCGGACATGAAGGCCATGGTCGGGTTGAGGTCGCCTGATATCAGCGAGTCCAGATCGTCGAGCGAAAGCTTTATGGTGCAGTCGGCCGGCCCGTCGATGGTCGAGACATCAGCGCCGTCGATGACGATGACACCGTCGCCGCCGGTATCGAACTTCACGGAACGGTCGAACCCGGCACTCGCCACGCGCGCGCTGATCTTGTCGGCAATTTCCTGAACGCCCATGGCGGTTCTCCTCGTCTCGTTGCGTTTGTCGCTCATTGGCACTTCGATCCGGGACACTTCGATCTGGCCGAAGTCGCCGTCTTGCGCATTTCGCGATCACGGTCGCCGGCGCATATAGCTTCGGGTTGACGTTTACGTCAACGCGGCTCCCCGAGATGAAGATGGGGTTTATCGCCGCAGCATCACGCGGGCATGACACCTCGGCGGCCTGCATGTTGCCATGCGATGTTGCCGAGGGTATCAGGCACCCACGAATATCGGCGAGCCGCCCCGGTGCTTTCCAGAAACGAACCGCCCAGAAACGAACCGCAAGTCTATGCCCGCCGGTTGCGCGCGGTGCTGATCAGATCGATCCCGCTGCTCGAGGCGCGCGGTATTGCCGTCGTCATTCTGGCTGCCCTGGTCGGGGTGATGGCGGGTGCGCTGGTCACCGGCATGAGCGGACTGGTGCAGGTCCTGCACGGGCTTATGTTCGGCGTTCAGCCCGGCGGTCGGCTTTCGGCGATGTTTTCGCTGCAAAGGCCGGAGCAGGCGCTGATCCCGGCGATCGGCGGCATCCTGCTCGGGCTGACGGTGATCTGGCTGAGAAAGCGGAAGTTCCGCACGCCGGTCGATCCGATCGAAGCCAACGCGCTTTATGGCGGCCGCATGTCGCTGACCGACACCTTCATCATCGCCGGGCAGACGATGATCTCGAGCGGCTTCGGCGCTTCGGTCGGGCTCGAGGCCGGCTATACGCAGGTGGGTTCGGGCCTGGCGTCGCGGCTGGCGCGCTTGTTCAGGCTGCGCCGCAACGATGTCCGCATCCTGGTCGGCTGCGGTGCCGCCGGCGCGATCGCCGCCGCCTTCGACGCGCCGCTGACCGGCGCCTTCTACGGTTTCGAGCTAGTCATCGGCATCTACTCGGTCGCCAATGTTGCGCCGGTGATGGCCGCCGCGATCTCGGCCTCGCTGACCGCAGAGGTGTTCGGCGGCGTGCCGTTTCCGCTGGAGCTCGCCGGTCTGCCGCAGCTCACCGTCAGCCAGTATTTGCCGTTCATGCTGCTCGGGCTTCTGGGCGGCGGTGCTTCCATCGCCATCATGCATCTGGTGAGCCTGATCGAGCGCCTCTTTGCGCGGCTGTCGATCGACGCCTCGCTGCGCCCCGCCTTCGGCGGCGTGATGGTCGGGCTGCTGGGGCTGGTCACGCCGCAGGTCCTGTCCAGCGGCCATGGCGCGCTGCACCGCGAATTCGCGATGAATTACGGGCTGGCCGTGGTGGCCAGCGTCTTCGTGCTGAAGCTGGCGGCCTCGGCGATCTCGCTCGGCTCCGGCTTCCGCGGCGGCTTGTTCTTTGCCTCGTTGTTTCTCGGCGCGCTGCTCGGCAAGATGTTTGCCGGCGCGATGGTATTCGTCTCGCCGGCGACCGGCATCGACCCTGCCGTCGCCGCCGTCGTCGGCATGACCTCGCTCGCCGTCGGCGTCGTCGGCGGCCCGTTGACGATGACCTTCCTGGCGCTGGAATCGACCCGCGACCTGACGCTGACCGGCGTGGTGCTGGCCGCCTCGCTCATGGCGGCGATCCTGGTGCGCGAAACGTTCGGCTATTCCTTCTCGACGTGGCGTTTTCACCTGCGCGGCGAAACCATCCGCAGCGCGCATGATGTCGGCTGGATGCGGAGCCTGACTGTCGGCTCGATGATGCGAAAGGATGTCCGCACCATCGACGCCTCGACGACGCTTGCGGAATTCCGCAAGCAGGTGCCGCTCGGTGCCTCGCAGCGCGTCATCGCGGTTGACGCCGACCTGCATTATGTCGGCGTGCTGATCGTCGCCGAATTGCACAGCCATTTGTCGGATGACGAGATGCCGGTGCTGTCCTTCGCCAAATTCAGGGATGCGGTGCTGGTGCCGAGCATGAACGTGCAATCGGCGGCCGAGACCTTCCAGCGCGCCGGCGCCGAGGAATTGGCGGTGGTCGAGGATTTCACCGATCGCAAGGTGGTCGGTCTGCTGACCGAAGGCCACCTGATGCGGCGCTATGCCGAGGAACTCGACAAGGCGCGGCGCGATCTGTCGGGCGAGGGGTAGCCGCGTCCTTTCGCGATAGCGATGCGACAAACATGTCGGCTGCTGCGTAAGGAGGGCTCACGTCAACGGCCCGCTAATCGCCGGCTCCGAAATCTGATTGCGCGGACTGTCTTCTTCCTTGTGGAAGAGTGTCTTGAAGAAAAGAGCGTCGGGAACCGCCTTGATTACTTTTGCGATCACGGCGGTCGCGAGCACGGCAAACGCTAGGCGACCGAGAAGCACGCTCGTAACATCAGCGCCAAGTGTGACAACGACCAACGTATCCTCAATGAGGCTGTGGGCAAAACCCATGAACACGCAGGCAAGGAATATCTGACGCGGCTCGGCGCTAGGCGTGCGCGCCTCGCGGATCAGCAGTCCTGCGCCATAGGAAATCCCGAGAAACAGGCCAACAGCGGCGAAAGGTACCGTCTGCTTTTCGATGCCGGCGAGCCGAAAGAGCGGTGCAAGCCCTCTGTTCATCCACTCCAAAATGCCCGACATCTTGAGAAGCTCGATCACCCAGCTCAGCGCAAGCAGAACAACGAGCATGATGCCCAGGGTTTTGAGCGTACCCAGGAGAAAGCCGCCCCAGTCGGTGCTTTCATTCGTCGGCATCCACGCCGGCTTCACCGGTCCTGACAGCCATCCGGTCACGGCGAATATCTGATGCAGAAGGACAGCAAAGACCAAACCCCCGCCAATACGAAGCGCCGCGGTGACCAGGAAGCTCGGCCCGGCCCTCTGAATGATCCGTTGCTCGATCGGAATGGCATGTGCAAACAGCAAGAGAGCCGAAAGAACCGTCATGTCGGCAGTGCTGAGCGCCGAAACCGGAACCAAGGTGAGTACGATCACAAGCGCGCCCCAGATCCCGACCAGCAATCCCGTCAGCCAGGCAAAGGCGAGTTCAGGTGGCAACCCCACCTGCAACATGAGCGGGGAGAAGAACGGAGAAATCGCCTGGATGACGCCAAGGTCCTGCAGCAGCCGCGTGGCAATCGCAACCGGAACGATCACGCGAACCAGTTCCCAATAGATTTCAAGCGTCTCCAATGTCTTGCGATAGAAGGCGGCGCAAATTGCCATCATGCTGCTCCATCATCCCTGGAGCCATCTGAGTAGCGTGAGACGCTTCGCATTTGTGGTCAAAGTTTGCGATTCCGTGCAATAAAATTGCAACGCACCGACGATGAGCGTGACCGACATGGACAAGATCGACAGAAGGCTTCTCAACCTGCTCCAGGATGATGCCTCACGAACTAACGCCAAACTGGCGGGGTTAGTCGGGCTTTCCCCTTCGAGCTGCCTGCGCCGCATACGACGACTGAAGAAAAGCGGTGTCATCAGCCGCGTTGTCGCGCTTCTCGCACCGGCAAAGGCTGGCCGGGGCTTGAAGGCGATCGTCGCCGTCGAACTGGAGCGTCATGGTGAGCAGTATATGAGGGACTTTCTCGAGTTGGCCGCTCAGGAACCGGCCGTCACTCAGGCCTACAGTGTAAGCGGCGAAACCGACGCCGTCCTCATGCTCCGCCTGACGGATATGGAAGAGTTCGATGCGCTGTGCGAGCGACTGTTCCGAGACCGAAGCAACGTCGCGCGATACCACACGATGTTCGTGATCCGAACGGCCAAGGAAGTGACCGCAATTCCACTGTAGTGTTCGGGTTGCGATAGATCTGCCAGGCCGTGAATTCAGCGGCCCGGCGGAGAAACTCTACGAACATTTCTATATGCCGAAAGGGGGTAGTGAAGGCAGCTTGGAGGCAACGCCTCGCGCACGCGAGGACAATCGCCAGCGCCGAATGTCGGAATTGGGCGCCAGCTCGACGCATTTCATGGCGCCTCCCTCACGCCCAGGCATGAAGCTGTCCTTGTTGGCTCAAGGAGAATTTGCATGCGTGGTCATTGCTTATGTGGCGCTATTGCCTTTGAAGTCGATGGCCCGGCACAGGCCTGCGTGGTCTGTCATTGTGAAAGTTGTCGGCGGCAATGTTCTGCGCCGATGACCTCCTATATTGGAGTCTTGGACGGCCAATGGCGATGGCTGGGCAAGCTACCGAAGGTATTCAACTCTTCTCCCGGTGTGGAAAGAACATTTTGCAATCACTGTGGCACGCCGCTGTCCTTCCGCTCAAAAAACATGTCTGATGTCATGCATTTTTTTTCGGCAGCAATGGAAGAGCCAGAAAATTTTGCACCTACGCTGCATGTCGCTTTTGAGGAGAAGCTCCCTTGGTTGAAACTCGCCGACAACCTGCCGACTCGTTTTGGGCCTGACTATACGAAAGGCTAGGATCTGCTCGCATCGAGACAAACGGTGGAAGCTGCGGACAGCATCCGGAAGCGAGATGATGCCTCCGTCCGTTCAAACGGCGGTCGAACATTATCGATCGCGGCTGCTCTCGACCTGCTTGAGCGGCAGCAGGTAGGCGATGATCTGCTGATCGCCGAGTGCTGGATCAAAGCCAATAATGTCGGAGGCGAAAAGGTCGTGGGCGGGGCGTCTCTCGAAGCCAAGGCTTTCATACAGCTTGTATGCAGACGTCATGGACGAGGCAGTGTGAAGCGCAAGGCCGCCTGAGCCCTGCAGACGCGCTTGCATGACGCACCATTCGCAAAGCGCGCGGCCATATCCGCGGCCCTGTGCCGAGGGAACAACCGCGAGAGTCCTGAGGCCTGCCAGCCCGGGCGGCCAGCCCATGCCGTCAAAGGCGGCATCGGCGTAGTAGGTGACCGTCCCGACGAGGCGTCCCTCGGCTTCGAGCACCGCGACGCTAGCTTTCGCCCATCGCCCCGCGACATCCCGCGCATCCTTGACGTAGGGCTCGAAGATGTGCGGTGCCAGAACGGGCCGTAACGATGCGAAAGCCTCCGAGACGAGCAACCCAATTCCATCCAGTTCCTGACGGCTTGCCAGGCGGACGCGTGGCTTGGATGCGATCTGCATGCATGTCCTCACTGCTCCAGTAATTCGACCGTATGTAGGGCTCCCTCCGGCTGGCTGGACTTCGCCCGGCTTCGGCCGTCGGCCGTATCCCGCAGCGCGATTCACCCGGAGAGGTTCGCCTGCCACAATAATGACCGGCAGCAAGATTCCAATGGACCTGAGCCGTCGAGCCGCGACGACGAGTTAATCGGCGGAGCACCTCAAACTTTCGGCAACAGTTTGCTCATGCTTATGCGCTCCTCGACCTCGTATCCGCACTGTCGGTAGAACCCAAGAACCGTCGAATTGGAAGCGACAATTTGGAGGTTGATCTTTATGCAACCAAGGCCGGCGAGCCGCCTTTCGGCCTCATGGATGAGGGCCTCGCCGATCCCTTTTTGGCGATGGGACTGCAAGGTAGCGATGCGCGATATCCACCCTCGATGGCCGTCATACCCGGCCATGATCGATCCGACGACCTGATCGGCCTCTATCGCCACCAAAAGCAGGTTCGGCTGATGCCTCAGCTTCTCGCGAAGCGGGAGCGATCGTAGTTGCGCGACATCTCGAGCCCAGACTATCCGGCTCTATAGTGGAGCGTTACGGCGACCCAGCAGCAGAGCGATGCCCAACGCCGGAAGCGTCGCCGTCGCGACGGCGAAGAAGACGAATTGCAGCCCGGCCGACCCAGCGACCAAGCCGAGCGCCGGACTGCCGAAGCCGAGCGCCATGTCGAGGAAGACGGTGTAGAGTCCCATGGCCAGGCCGCGGCTGCGTGGTGGAAGATGGCTTACGGCCTCGGCACCGAAACCGGGATAGACCAGCGAGTAGCCGAGGCCAGTCAGGCCCGCTCCGATGGCGGCGAGAACAGGCCCGGGCGCAAGCCAGATCAGCATCAGCCCTGCCGCCTCGACCGCCACGAAGATCACGGCGACGCGCGCGCCCCCTAACCTGTCAGGCAGGTGGCCGAAGCACAGCCTTGCCGCGATCAGCGACGCGGCATAAGTGGTGAAGGGAAGCCAGACCGGCTGCCAGCCGCGTTCGGCAAAGAGCAGCGCGCCAAAGGACAGGATTGCGCCATAGCCAAGGCTGCTGAAAGCAGCTCCGACGCCGGGAAGCCAGACCGCTTGCGCCACGCTCGTCCATGACTGTCGCGCGGCGCTCGCGGCGAGGCTGGTGCCACGCATAGGCAGGATGGCAAGCAGCGTCGCAAGTGGCAGGCCGACCGTCGCGAGTGCGATCGCGGCGAAGCCGCTCGCCGTGTAAAGCGCAGATCCGATCGGCGCGCCTAGCGCGAGTGCTGCGAACATCGCCGTGCCCACCCAAGCTATGACCTTTCCGGAGTTCTGTCCGCCCGCAAGGGAGAGGCCCCAGGCGACGCCGCCTGTGATGATGAAGCTCTCAGACGCGCCCAGTACCGCCCGGCCGGCGAAGAGCGCCGATGCGGACGCTGCCGGCCGGTCGAGCAATGCCAGCGAGCCGAGGTAAATGAACCCCGCCAGGGCAGCGGCAATGAGGCCGACGACGACGGCCCGCTTGCCGCCGCGCCCATCGGCATAATTTCCGGCTCCAATGCGCGACAGCATCGAGGCGACGAACTGGCTGCCCGTCACCAGCCCGACTGCGAAGGGGCCGAAGCCGAGTTGCTGGTGAAGATGCAGCGGCAGGACGGGTAGCGCCAAGCCGATCAGGAGGAAGCCGGCGAAGACAGCCGCCATGATTGGCACCAGTTCCGCCATCGCGCCATTTCGGTCAGAAGTCCGCGCCATTGTGGCCACCGATAACACTTTGACAGCCGGGCTGTTCCGATCAGTAACGTTCGTAGGTCACGCGCCAGCCTTCGGCCGGATTGTCCGGCGTCAGGACCAGTTTGTTGTCCGAGACTTCGAATTTGCGTTTCATGCTCTTCCCGACAAGGTTGCGGACCAGGGAGGACTCGATCGTGATGACGAAGGTCTTGTCCTGGTCGTTGATGGCGACCGGCCCGTAATAGGCTTCGTAGCCATTCGCCGTGTAAGGCGTGTCCGGCGCCTTAGCGTCGGGGTTCTGGGCCTGCACCGAGAGGGTGCCGGCCTCGGTGAAGATGACCTGGCCGGAATATGGCACGGGCTTGAGGTTTCCCTCGGCACCGGCCTCGAGCGACCTCATGCGCCATGCGCCGATGATCGGGGACTCTTGGGAGAAAGCCGGCGTGGCGACCGAAAGCGCAAGCGCAGCGATCTTCAATCTCATCGTCATATGTCGTTGTTCTTTTTCTGGTTTGTGGGTGCGGACAGGCCGTCCGCCCAATCTTCGCTTACACCGAAAGCATGACCTTGATGGCGCGCCGCTCGTCCATGGCGCGGTAGCCTTCAGCGACCTCGGCCAACGGCAGCTTGAGGTCGAAGACCTTGCCGGGCTTGATCCTGCCCTTGAGCACACGGTCCATGAGGTCGGGCAGGAAGCGGCGCACCGGCGCGGGGCCGCCCAGCATGCGCTTCTGGCCGAAGAAGAGATTCTGGCCATCGAAGCTCACGCCATGCGGCACGCCGACATAGCCGATGGTGCCGCCGGGGCGAGAGCAGGCCAGCGCCTGGTCGAAGGATTCCGCCGTGCCAACGCATTCCAGCACCGAGTCCGCGCCGACGTCCTTAGTGAGCCCTTTGATCCGGGCCACACCTTCCTCGCCGCGCTCAGCGACGATGTCGGTCGCGCCGAATTCGCGGGCGAGTTTTTGGCGGCTGGCGTGCCGGCTCATGGCGATGATGCGCTCGGCGCCCATCTCCTTGGCCGCAAGCACGCCCATCAGGCCGACCGCACCGTCGCCGACCACCACCACCGTCGATCCTTCTCGGACCTCGGCTGCGTCGGCCGCATACCAGCCGGTGCCGAGCACATCGGACACAGCCAGCAGGTCAGGGATGAGTTCGGCCGGCGGCACCTCGGCGGTGGCGACCAGTGTGCCATCCGCCAACGGCACGCGGGCGTAAGGCGCCTGCGCGCCCGACATGAACTCGCGCTGCACACAGGACGACTGGAAGCCGAAGCGGCAATGCGGGCAGGTATTGTCGGAGAGGCAGAACGAGCCGACGACGAACTGGCCGGGACGGACCGTGCGCACCTCTGCGCCGACCTCGACGACGATGCCACAATATTCGTGGCCCATATGCATCGGGCCGTTGACCGGCTGCAGCCCGCGATAGGGCCACAGGTCCGAGCCGCAGATGCAGCTCGCCGAGAGCTTGATGATAGCATCCGTCGGGCGAAGGATCCTTGGGTCTTCGACTTCCTCGCAGCGGATGTCGCCGGGCTTATGAAGAACGGTTGCGAGCATTTTGCTTTCCTTTCGTTCAATCGATGTCAGGCGCCGTAGTCGGCGTCGCTGACGTGTTCCAGCCAGTCCACCACCTTGCCGTCTTTGACCTCCTGGAGGGCAATGTGGATCATGGCCGTCTCGGGTGAGGCACCGTGCCCATGCTTCTCGCCGGGTGCGAACCAGACAACGTCACCGAGACGGATCTCCTCGACCGGCCCGCCCTCGCTCTGAACGAGGCCGAGGCCGGAGACGACGATCAACGTCTGTCCAAGCGGATGCGTGTGCCAGGCGGTGCGGGCGCCCGGCTCGAACGTCACCTGCGCGCCCTGCACGCGCGCGGCGTCGAACGGGTTGAACAGCGGATCGATGCGGACCGTGCCGGTGAACCAGTCGGAAGGCCCGTTGCCAGACGGCCTGGTGCCTGCGCGAAGAATATCCATGGTGATCTCCTGTCAGATGCGTTCGATGCGAAGCGGGAACTTGCCGCTTACGTGTAGGGCCTCTTCGCCCGCGTCGAAGCGGCCGAGCCTGATCAGCCCGGGATGGCGGTAGTCGGCGTAGAACATGGCCAGATTGCCCCAGGGCATGAAATAGCAAAGGTCGTATGGCCGCTCGTTGCCGAACGGGCCGCTGCCCTCCTCCGTCAGCTTGCGCGGCAGATAGGCAATCTTCTCGTTATGCGCGTAGTCGTCGATGGTGAGATCGAGCGGCAGCATGGTGAAGAAGTCGCGCGCCGACGGATTGTCGTAGAGCGTGGCGGTCATGGTCCGGCCATTGAAAATCATCTTGATCTTCATGTCGGTGGGCTCCTGGCTGCCTGGGTCGCTGCCCTGCTGGCTGCGGGCGGCCCGCGGCAGGACCGTTGCCGCGAGCGCGCCGCCGAGCAACGCGCGGCGGCTGAGGTCCGGACGGTCGATCGTCATGGCTGCCGTCATGGCTGCGACCTCCGGGCCAAATGCGATGCTGCAAAGGCGGCGAGCGCCGATCCACAGAGCAGCACCGCGCCGAAAATGAATGCACCCCACCAGCCGACCGTATCGAAGAGCGTGCCGCCGATCGCGGCGCCGCCTGTAATGGCGAGCTGGATGACTGCCACCTGCAGCCCGCCGCCGGCCTCTGCGTCGTCCGGCAACGTCCGGCTGAGCCACGTGCCCCAGCCAACGGGCGCGGCCGTGCCGAAGAAGCCCCAGGCAACGAGCAGCAGCGCTGTGGGAACCGGCAAGGCACCGAGGGCGATGAGCGCAGCTGCCAGCGCGGCCATGACCAGCGGGATGACGATGAGGATGCTGAACAGGCGCGTGCGCAAAAGCCGGCCTATGCAGAGGGTGCCGAGCACCCCGGCCAGCCCCATCGCCAGCAGGATCGCCGAAAGCGCGGCGATGTCGACCCTAGTGACGCTCTCGAGGAAGGGCCGCAGATAGGTGAAGAGCGCGAACTGGCCCATGAACAGCATCATGATCGACGCCATGCCGGTGGCGACAGGAAGACGGCCGAGGAGCGCCAGCGGATTGCCTGGACGCTTCCTCCGGCGCGGGGGCAGCGCCGGCAGGCTTGTCCACTGCCAGACCAGCGCCAGGAGCCCAAGCGGCACGACGAGGAAGAAAGCGCCGCGCCAGCCGACATAGGCGCCAAGAAAACTGCCCAGCGGCGCGGCGATGGTGGCCGCAATGGCATTGCCAGCGTTTAGCATGGCGAGACCCTTCGGAACCATGTCTTGCGGCACGAGGCGCATGACGATCGCGGTCGACATCGACCAGAACCCGCCGATCGCGATGCCGAGCAGCGCCCGGCCGACCATGAGGAACGCGTAGTTCGGCGCGAAGGTGACAGTGAGCCCGGACACGATGAGGAGAAGGGTGAAGCCGGTCACGACCAGTCGGCGGTCGATCCGGCGCGTGAGGCCGGCGACCAGCAGGCTGGTCACGACGGCGAAAGCGCCCGAAATCGAGATCGCCTGTCCCGTGCGGCCCTCGGTGATGCCGAGATCGGCCGCTAGCGGCGACAGCAGGCTGACCGGCATGAATTCCGACGCGATGAGCACGGAAACACACAGAGCCATCGACAGCACCGCGCCCCATGCGGCGCGGTCTTCGACAAGCCTTGTGTCGTAGGTCGTTTCCATAATTGGCATCCTTGCAAGGCGACGGGGGTGGATCAGCCGCCCATCCCCGTCACCATGCTGGAAGATATTGCAGAGGAACCCATTCTATTAGACTGAGTAATTCGCATGGACTTATCTGCTTATGATATAAATGTCCGACGGGAGGTGCCCTATGCAGCGCGATGGCATGAAGGATTTGCTCTGGTTCGTGGCGGTCGCCCGGGAGCGCAGCTTCACCAAGGCGGCGGCCAAGCTCGGAACCTCGCAGTCGACCCTGAGCTCGACAATCAAGGAGCTTGAAGCTCGTCTTGGCGTCCGCCTGCTGACGCGTACGACGCGGAGCGTCGCTCCGACCGAGGCCGGCGAGCGACTTTTCCAATCTCTTGTTCCCCGCTTCGAGGAAATCGAAGCGGACCTCGCAAGCCTGGTGGCCTTTCGCGACAAGCCCTCCGGAACGGTCCGTATCACGCTTTCCGACCATGCGCTCCAGACGACCGTCTGGCCGAAGCTGCAGCCCTTGCTCAGCGACTATCCTGACGTGTGCGTCGAACTCTACAGCGACAACGGCATGAAGAACATTGTGGAGGAGCGCTTCGACGCAGGCGTGCGGCTTGGTGAGAGCATCGACAGGGATATGATCGCAGTGCGCATCGGGCCGGATTGGAGGCTCGTGGCCGTGGCTTCGCCGGAGTACTTTTCCCGCCATCCGGTTCCGACCGCACCGCAGGATCTGGTCGATCATGACTGCATTAATATGCGGCAGGCGACGTTCGGCGGATTATATGCCTGGGAATTCGCCAGGGATGGCCGCGACCTTCGTGTGCGGGTGGAAGGCCAACTCACCTTCAATTCGTCCATTCCCATGATCGAGGCTGCGATAAGCGGTTTCGGGATTGCCTATGTCCCGGAAAACCTCGTCAGCCACCACATCGCCAAGGGATGCCTTAGGCTCGTGCTTGACGACTGGAGTCCGCCATTTGCGGGCTATCACCTCTACTACCCGAGCAGGCGACAGCTCTCGCCTGCGATGGCGGTGATCATTGAGACGCTCCGCCATCGCATCTGACTCCCAAGACTGTGCCTATGAATCATGAAGCTGACATTGGTAAATGGTAGGTTCTGACCCAAGCCATTTGACTTCTACGCTGCGGGCGGCTGCTTTCGCCTCAAAGCAGACGTGTAGCTCGCTCGCCTCTATGCCTGTGATTGTGATGGGTTTCGGATGCCGGCCGTCTACTGAGATGGCGTGGCTCGAGGCCGGCGTCCGGAAGCCTCCAGGGAAGGAACCCGCGGGGTGGAGATTTCGGTTTTGCGGCTATGGGGATTTGACGGTTCGGCTTGGTCCGTTGTGACCGCACCGATGGGCTTGGTGGGTGGGCAGGCGTAGCTCGATGGGCTGGCGATGGCTGTGCGCATTGCGATGCGGCCCTTGAAGAGCGGGCGGTTTCGGCGCTGCAGATGGTGCGGGACATGCGATCGGCCGGAGACGCACGATCGCCTCGGGCCGCCGACGACCAGAGTCCTCGGCGGGTATGCAGAGCGATGAAGAGCGGTTTGTGGTCATGGCGCCCTCGTCCAAGGCGGCGCGCGGGCGCGGTCGCCGCCGCGTTCGAAGGTCTCGATGACGATCATCCTGCCGCCGCAGCATGGACATGGCGGCCGCCAGTCCGATGGCGTGGCGGCATCGGCGCCCGTTCCGTTGCATTCGGCCTTGGGCTGCGGCGCGGCGAGAAGTTCGCGAGCGCGCGCGATGTTGGCCTTGGCGTGCGCACTGGCGAGCAGCCCATAGTGGCGGATGCGATGGAAGCCTTTGGGTAGCACGTGGAGCAGGAATCGGCGGATGAACTCGCCCGCTTCCAGCGTCATGGTCGGGTAGCGCTCGCTGCCATTGCGGCGGTAGTCCTTGACGCGGAATGTGACGCCCGCCTCGTCGAGCGCGATCAACCGGCTGTTGGAGATGGCGACGCGGTGGGTATAGCGCGACAGGTAGGCCAGCACGGCCTCGGGTCCGGCGAAGGGCGGCTTGGCGTAGACGAACCAGTTCTTCTTCTTGAGCGGTGCCAGGAATTTAGCAAAGGCGCGCTTGTCGCCGAGGCCAGCATTGTCGCCGAAGAACCTCAGCCGGCCGGCGGCATGGGCATCAGTAAGCTTGGCCAGCAAGAGCCGCCGGAACAGTCTTGAGAGCACGCGCACGGGCAGGAGGAAGCCGGGCCGGCAGGACACCCACCGCTCACCATCGAGCGCGATGCCGCCGCCGGGCACGATCATGTGGACATGCGGATGATGGGTCATCGCCGAGCCCCAGCTATGCAGCACGGCGGTGATGCCGATGCGGGCGCCGAGATGTTTTGGATCGGCGGCGATGGTGAGCATCGCTTCCGAGGCGGCGCGGAACAACAGGTCGTAGATCACCGCCTTGTTGGGATAGGCGATGTCGGCGATCTCGGCCGGCAGCGTGAAGACGA